>JAHFEP010000283.1 GCA_023248415.1 Nitrospirota bacterium | reverse complement strand
GAAAGATACATCAGTCCTCCGCATTCTGCATAAACAGGCATACCTGCCTCAATCGCAATATGAATATCCCTGCGTAAAGAGGTATTGGCATCTATTTCATCCATAAACATCTCAGGGAAGCCGCCGCCAATATATAGTCCATCCACATCAGGCAGTTTTTTATCCTCAATGGTGTTAAAAAAAACTATCTCTGCCCCAGCATTACGAAGGGCATCAAAATTTTCAAGATAATAAAAAGAGAATACCCTGTCAAGCGGAACGCCGATTTTTACATCTGCATTTTTTGACCCTTTGACCCTTTGACCCTTTGACCCTTCTATTTGTGGCGCATTCTTTGCAATCTCTATTATCCTATCTATATTTACATTTGTCTCTATTATTTTACTAATATTCTCTATGGCAGGTATTAATTCCGAGTCTTCTTTCTGGGGGATAAGACCGAGGTGCCTTTCAGGGATATTTAATTGCGAGCTTCTTGGAAGGCAGCCTAAAACCTCTATCTGGCAGTAGCGCTCAAGCGCTGCCCTGAGCTTTGCCTCATGTCTGCTGCCTGAGACATTATTCAGGATTACGCCGGCTATATTGATATCAGGCTCAAAGTTTTTATAGCCATTAACAAGGGCTGCAATACCCCGTGTCATTCTTGCTGAATCTATTACCAATATAACAGGCGTATCTAATATCCTTGCAATGTTTGCTGTGCTGTTCTCGCCTTCTATATCAATGCTGTCATAAAGGCCCTTGTTCCCTTCTATGATACTAATATCAGCGCTGCGGCTTGCAGTAAGAAATGTATTCCTGACCCCATCCTGACCCATCATAAAAAGGTCAAGGTTTCGGCAAAAGTTTCCTGCAGCAGCAGTAAGCCAGCTTGGGTCAATATAATCAGGACCCTTTTTAAAAGGCTGAATCTTTAAACCCCTTTTGGCTAATGCTGCGGTCAAACCAATACTGACTGTTGTCTTGCCTGAACGGCCGTGCGCAGCAGAAATAATAATACGAGGCGCAATAATGCCCTCAGGCTGCGCTTTTTGATTAGACTGCTCTTTAATACACATACTCAAGCTGTCTTCTCCTGTTTTTGCTCTTTGAAAAAAGGAAAATAAATAAGAAACTTACGACCCTTAAGATTTGTGGATATATTTTATATCAGAAATGTTATATTCTGCAAGTTAATCTTCTAAGATTTAGATAAAAAGATTTTCTTGCACCTGGGGGTTAAGGAAGTTGGTACAGCAGGGTAATACAAAAATAATAAAGTAATAATTAAATATAAGTCCTGAATAAATATCTTCCTAACCCTTATTAGCAAACTGATAAAAATATCCACTTATTCTTCAAAGAGCATATTCTATATTCATATATTCTAATTATCTTATAAACCTTTGTCAACTACTTTTTTACAAAAAAATAACTTTTTGCTAACTTATTGTTTATTCAGATAAACCCTTGCTCTCCTATTTTCATACTATAGCATAAAGCCGTATGCAACATGTTTCAAACTGCTGTATTTCCGGGAAATTATCCTGTAGTCCTTCAGATTCAATTCCCTGCAAAGGCTGCGTAATTTGTTTAAATCCTGTTCATACGCCTTGAGCTTAGCTTCATAGGCGTATTTCCTGCTAAGGATAAAATCAATCTCAACACCGCTTTTCCTCTGATAATAATTGATCTCTCCTTTTCCTCTAAGTGCGTTGAACACTGCATTTTCAAACAATGCCCCTTCGCTCACACGGGCAAAATGGTTGACCAGCCCTGTATCACAAAGGTAAAACTTGGGCATGCTCCTTATCTCCGCATCCCTGCTTCGGCTGAAGGGTCTGATGACATTTATAAAATAGGTATTCTCAAGAAAGGCGATATAATTATAAATCGTCTCACGGGAAACACCAAGCTCTCTGGAAAGCTTTTGGATATCCAGTTTGGCCCCTGTTCTTTCCATAAGCAGCAGCATCATGTCTCTAACAACATTCAGCTTCCGGAAATCCCCCAGTTGTTTCACTTCCAATTGGAAGTATGAGGTAAAGATATCTTCAAGCATCTTCTTTTTCTCAGCGATTGAATCCTTTGCAACTACACCTGGAAAGCCGCCGTATAGCATATATTCGGAATAGTAGCGGTCAATATGGGTGAACACAGCCTCTGAAACCTTGTTCTGCAATGCCTTGAGATTGAATTTCGCATCTTTCATCCTCAAGAATTCCCTGAAATTCAGCGGAAAGAGTTCAAGAATATATTTTCTGCCGGCCAAAGATTCTGAAAAAAGGTTTTTGAGATAAAAGCTTGAGGAGCCGCTGAGAAAGAATTTAATCCGATAGTGGTCTAAAAGGTATTTGACAACCGATGGAATGTTCTTGATAAATTGGATTTCATCCAGAAAAACATATCCTTTTTTCTTTATATCCAGACCTAAAAATGCAAAGCTGTCCAGTATCCTGTCATAGTTTTTCTCCTCAAAGAGCTTTTGCGTGGCGGGGTTTTCCAAATCAAGGAAGATACAGTTCCCGGTTTTAAGATTTTCCTGTATATAGCGGAGCAAGGTAGTTTTCCCTACCCTCCTCATGCCGGTTATAACAATAACCTCCTGAGCGTCAATAAGCGGCTTGATGCTGGCATAGACATCTCTTTCAATTATCATATTTGAATCTTACAAATAGTTCTACTTTTTGTCAAGTAATATTTTTAGCGAAAGCCCCACCGATTTCAACCGCATATTTTTTTTGGCGGGCGCAGCCCGCCCTACCTACTTTGACCTAAAAAAGCGTCAAAGTATCGCAATGTCAAAGAGTCAAAGCAAAAGATTTTTTCTCTGATACTATGACACTCTGACTCTCTGACACTTGTTTTCCTCTTTGATACTCTGTTACTTGTTTTTCTCTCTGACTCTTTATTGCTTTGATACTCTGAATCTTTGACTCTCTGACACTATTTCACTGTCCAGCGCGTACAGGCCAGACATAGTACGTAAAAGTCTTAAAGCCGCCGTACACACTGCCGTCGAGCATACCGACATTCCACCCGTTGGTCGTATTGTAGGCATAGGTAGTAGACGACCAGTAGTCGTTCGCCTGCACATTGCTAAAACCCTGTGATGGGTTGTTTAACCATGTTGCAGTATTGGCTTGTTCTGCATTTATCAGGCTCTCAAGTTCATTGACATTAGGCAGACGCCAGTCATCGTAACCGCAGAGACTTAAACCATTAGCATAGAGCA
>JAHFEP010000282.1:1355-3216 GCA_023248415.1 Nitrospirota bacterium | reverse complement strand
GGAGCCGGGCCAGGCGGCATCTTTACTGCCTTGGAACTTGTAAAATTAAATTCAGGCATTAAGATGCTGCTTATAGATAAAGGCGGTGATATTGAGCACCGCTCATGTCCTGCTATAATAAAAAACAGGCCTTGCGTTGAATTTAACTGCAATCTCTGCGGCCTGTTGTGCGGGTGGGGCGGCGCAGGCGCATTCAGCGATGGAAAATTAAATCTGTCTACGCAGATAGGCGGTTTTCTGAATCAGTATTTTGATGAGGAAAAGCTCTCTGAACTTATCAAGTATGTTGATGACCTTTATATTCATTATGGTGCGCCAGAGGAGGTATTCGGCACAAACGAGAAAAGGGTCCAGAAATTCATTGATGCTGCAATTAAATATGACCTGAAATTGGTCCCATCAAAGATAAGGCATCTTGGCAGTGACAGGAGTATACCATTTCTAAAGGGCATATATGAGGTGTTAAATGAGAAGATTGACATCAAACTTCGGACAGAGGTTGAGCAGGTAATTATAGGGGATAATAAGGCAATAGGCGTTAAGACTGCAAAGGGTGAGGAGATATTTGCAAAATATATTATCCTTGCGCCAGGAAGGGTTGGCGCATCATGGCTTGAAAAGGAGGCAAAGAGGCTTAAACTAACCACAATCAATAACCCTGTTGATATCGGTGTCCGCGTAGAGGTGCCTGCAACTGTGCTTAAAGAGCTTACTGATGTGACTTATGAGGCGAAGCTGATTTATTATTCAAAAAAATTTGATGACCAGGTAAGGACATTCTGCATGAATCCATACGGCGAGGTGGTCAAGGAATTCAATCACGGCATTGCAACTGTAAACGGGCACAGTTATGCAGAGAAGAAATTAGAGAACACAAATTTTGCGATTCTTGTAAGCACATTTTTCACAGAGCCTTTTCATGAGCCTATTGCGTATGGTGAATATATTGCAAGACTTGCCAATCTGATTTCAGGAGGAATAATTGTTCAGCGCCTCGGTGATTTAAAGATGGGCAAGAGGTCAACGCCAGAGAGGATAAAGAGGGGACTTGTAAATCCTTCGCTTAAGGATGCAACGCCTGGTGATTTGAGCTTTGCCATACCATACCGCTGCTTGTCAGACATCCTTGAGATGCTTGAGGCAATGGATAATATTGCACCAGGGATAAATTCAAGGCATACGCTCCTTTACGGGTTAGAGGTCAAATTTTATTCAATGCGTATAAAGCTCACAAATAGTTTAGAGACAGAGGTTCCGAATCTCTTTGCAGTCGGCGATGGCGCAGGTGTGAGCAGGGGGCTTATTCAGGCGTCTGCCTCAGGCGTTGCAGCAGCAAGGGAAATCAAAAAGAGACTGGCGGTATAAAATGAACTTTGATGCTGCAAGGAATCGGATGGTTGATGAGCAGCTTATACCAAGGGGGATAAGCGACCCGCGAGTTCTTTCTGTTATGAGAAAGGTTCCAAGGCATCTCTTTGTAGAGGAAGCATTGCAGGACAGGGCATACGGCGACTACGCCCTGCCAATCGGCGAGAAGCAGACCATATCCCAGCCGTATATGGTTGCTTTAATGACAGAGGCGCTTGAGCTGAGCGGCAGCGAGATAGTCCTTGAGATAGGCACAGGCTCAGGCTATCAGGCAGCGATATTGGCAGAACTGTCAAAACAGGTCTATTCAATAGAAAGGATACCGGGTTTAGCGCTCAGGGCAAAAACGGTTATTGAAGGCTTAGGCTATAAAAATGTAGAAATAAAGATATATGACGGCACACTCGGCTGGGAGGATAAATCGCCCTTTGACAGTATAATAGTAACAGCAAGCGCCCCTGATATACCTAAATCTTTAACTGACCAGCTCAAG
>JAHFEP010000282.1:0-1255 GCA_023248415.1 Nitrospirota bacterium | reverse complement strand
TGTTTGTCCCTGCAATTAAATATGGAAATCTATACCTTAGGAAAAGAAGAGATAGATAAATTCCTTAAGAGAAGGAGAAGGATTAAGTTTGAGGAGGATGAGTTTGAGGGAAAGTTAGACCTCATGCTCAGGGAGATACTTCAAAAGGCCAATGAATTTGTCCCTTCAGAATCAGGTTCTATATTGCTTGACGAGCCTGAAAAGAAAAGCCCTTTTCCTGAGAGGAATAATCTGGTATTTGTTGCCTGTTTTGGCGAGGGCTCTTCAAAATTAGCAGGCGTTACCCTGCCTGCTACAAAGGGCATTGTAGGCCGCACATACTGCACAGGCGAGCCGTATATAAGCCCTGATGTAAAAGAGGACAAGCATTTTTATGGCGAGATTGATAAAAAAACACAGTTTGTGACAAAGTCTATAATCTGTGTTCCTGTCATGATAGGCAGATCTGTCTGCGGTGTGATTGAGCTCTTAAACAGAAAAGAGAAGGTTAATTATACAAAAGAAGACCTTAACCTCCTTGAGATATTTGCAGCCTATACATCAACATTAATCCAGAATGTGCTTGATGCAAAGAGGCACAAAGAGCTTTCAAAAGAGGACAGCCTGACAGGTTTATATAATGACAGATATTTTCATATGCAGCTTGATTTGGAGGTTAGAAAGGCAAGGGAGCAGAGAAAAGAGCTGAGCCTTATATTCTTTGACCTTGATAATTTTAAATTTGTGAATGACAACTACGGCCACCTTGCCGGGAGCCGCGTGCTTACAGAGGTTGGCGGCATTCTAAGGGATGTTGTACAGGCTGAGAATGCAGTGATTGCCAGATACGGCGGCGATGAGTTTGTAATAATCCTGCCTGATGTTAATTATGAACAGGCATTTAAGATAGGCAGTGATATAAAAGAGTCTATCAAACACCATATCTTTTTGGAAGAGGTAAGCCGCTATGGCGACCCAGCGCATCATATAAAGGGCGCCATAACAAGCAGTGTTGGTGTTGCTTCCTATCTTGACTGCATAATCATGGAAAAGAAGTTTGAGGAGGATAAAAACCTTTTCATAAAATTGGCAGATGAGGCAATGTATAGGGCAAAGGAGACAGGAAGGGACAAGGTCTGTCTTAGGCGGGGGGATTGCACATACCAGTTTTCAGAATGATGACGGCTTCGTAAAAAGTCCATCTGCTGCGTTGTTGCTTCGGCCTCACATACGAGTTAGTATGCTGCGGTGCGATGCCTCGCTCCGCCTTGCATCT
>JAHFEP010000115.1 GCA_023248415.1 Nitrospirota bacterium | reverse complement strand
TATCCCTATCTCTGCAATAAAAAACTGGGCAATCAGAAACCCGTTAAAGAATTTTATCCATACAAAAGATATGAGCAGTGCAAGCGGCGCAGATGTTAAGCTGATTAAAAGATTTTCAATAAACACAACCTCTATTATCTCGCTCGTCTGCCAGCCGATTGCCTTTATAATGCCTATCTCCCGCCTTCTTTCACCCATGCCGAATCCTGACACAACCAAAAGCGCAGGAATGGCTAAGGCAAAGGCTACTGTATAAAGGGCTGTAAATATGCCCTGCTTCATTGTAAAGCCCTTTGTAAAATACTGCCTCACAAGGTCTTTAGTCTGTATCCTTATCAATGGCCTTTTTTGATCACCTTCGTGGAGCAGGTTTAACACCTCTGCAATCCTTGCAACATAACCTGGCCTTACATATATCAGTAAATCTGAGGCCAAACCATCTTTTCTGAATATCTCTGCTGCATCATCAAAGGACATAAAGATAAGGTCTGAGCTCCAGATGCTTGACTGTGATGAGAATATTCCGATGACCTTTAATATCTTTGTCTTGTTTATATCAAGTATAAATGAGTTGCCAACCTCAAGATTAAGCGCCCTTGCAAGGCCTGCGCCGATTATCACATCGTTTGGCTCTTTAAAGACCCCGCCCTTTTCTAATAGTAGTGATTGCGGCAGCTCCTTTGAAGGAATCCCCACAACAACAGCAAGATAACTGCTGATGAATGCCCTTCCAATCACCCTTGGAACAACCTTTAAAACACCGTCTATCCCTTGGATATCTTTTACAGCAGATAAAGGCACTGCTGCGCTCCTTCCATACTGGTCATAGGTCAGGTATATATCTGCCCCATTCTCTACTGATATTAATGACTGGGACTTGACCCCTTCTGATAAGGCAATCGCAGTAATAAATGGAAAGAGTATTGCTATAAGGCACAGGATTACAACTATAGTCCTTCCCTTATACCTGAATAGATTCTCTGATGCAACTATTAAAAAATTAAGATGCCGCTTTAACATAATTAAGGAGACTCCTCCATATACACAACAGAACCAGTATGGTCAGGACAGTAGCAGTATCCTCCTGGCACAGGCCATTCAATGCAGGTGCAGACCCCCTCTATCCTCGGGTCGTAATTTATATAACACCACGAAGGCTTGGCAACAGCACCAATGCCAAGCCCTCCTGTAATCCTCTGAAACGAGAGTATATTAGCCATCTGTCTTTTTTTAAAGGCATAGCTGTCATACGCAATTACAGCGATAACAGATACAACAAGACAGGCAACTATAAATATGTATATAACCTCTTTTTTCAACGAGACACCTTACATATGGTCATGGCCGCCTTCCTTATGGCTGTGCTTCTTCATCTTTTTTCCAGAAAGGCTCTTTACAGCAGCCTCATAGCTTAACACCTCTCCGCCATGTTCCTTCTGAAATGCCTCTGCCTTTTCCTTTGTAGAAAAGGCAAGCATGGAATTCGGCATAAGACCTTTTTCAAGCTTATCCTTCTTTGTTGTTATATCAGCGCCCTTAACATAATATGCAGTATCTGCATCTGCAAGCTCACTTGTATTATAGTCTGTAACCTTTGCTGACTTAACATTATCAGAAAGATTACCTCTCAATAGCATCCCGCAGTCAGGAGAATCAGTGGTTTTTGTGCTGCCGTCCTTTAATTCTATCACAAAATTCCCCTTTCCGCCCTTCATAACATTCATACCGCACACCTCGCACTTCATACCGCTTTGCATCTCCGCACCCTTGTCATGCTCCATTGCATTAACTGCTGAAAAGTAATTTATAAAAGCTGATAAAAGAAATAATGATATTATTATTCTTACAATCCTCATTTTAATCCTCCAATGTTTTAGTTGAATGGTTGATTAGGTTGAATACTTAGGATGATGACTGGCACAGTCAAATAATCAACCCAATAAACTAATAAACATAATCAACTTAGTTTTAGTCTTTTTGTAAATGGCAGCACTGTGTTTGAAATAATTCAGTGTATGCCGCATATATTTATAATCTAAACTGCTTAAGAATTGTGTTTGTTTGGCGGCCTTTCAAGGAATGAAATAATTGTTTGCGAAGAAATTGTTGGATAGCTTAAAGCAAGAAATGAAACAGCATTATCCTCATTCATGGGATATTTGCTTAGAAGATATGGATCAACCGCTGATGCGGTATTAGGCAATGAGGCTTTATCCTGACAGTTTGCAGGGCCTATCTTGCATTGAAAATGGTTTGCAAGTTTCTTTTTCCTGCTTTCTTTTAAATGATGGGGGCATAGAACTTTCCCGCTATCTTTGGCCATAGAAGGTTTAAGATTGCAGGAAAAGTTACACTGCGGCAATGATTCTATTTTCTCCTCTGTTCTCTCAACAGCATAGACAACCGGGACTGAGATATTCAAGATCAAAACTACTGAGAGGATAAGAGAGATTATAAACTTCTCACCCTTTGTTGCCATACTTAATATCATATAATCAATAAAGCGTTTCTGTCAAGTCAAAAACATTAAGCATATATATTAACATAGGGAAGTTCACACCTTTTTGTCTACCATCTCCTTTAGCTCCTTGCCTGCCTTAAAGAAAGGAACCCTCTTTGCAGGCACGCTGACAGAAATACCTGTTTTAGGATTTCTGCCGTCTCTTTGCCGTCTCTGCCTTATCCTGAAACTCCCAAATCCCCTTATCTCTATCTTGTTGCCCTTTGCAAGCGATTCCTTGATGCTGTTAAATACGCTGTTGACTATAACCTCTGTCTGCCTCTTTGTTAACCCCTGTATCTTCTCAGAGACCCTCTCTATTAACTCTGCCTTTGTCATGTATACTTACCTCCTCAGGCTAAAAAGGTTAATAATTTATTTATCCTCCCATCACTAAATTTCAAATCTCAAACGATGGACTTTTTACAAAGCCGTTAAAGCATATAACGGTATTGCAGATTTACATAATTCCCCTTCCTTAATCTCTCTCCTATATCACCCCAGAATTCCTCTTTTAATAAATCCAATATAGAAAAATCCATCCTCTTTTCAATTATACCGGGCTCGCCTTTTATCCCAGCGAGTTTCGCTGTTATATTAATTGCATCCTGCATTGTCCCAAGTTCGTCAACTAATTTCAATTCCTTTGCCTGCCTGCCTGTAAATATCCTTCCGTCAGCAAGCTCCTTGACTGCCTCAGGCTTCATCTTTCTTCCCTCTGCCACAGCGCTGATAAACTGCGCATATACATCATCAATTATGGCCTGAAGAATATCTTTCTCATCCTTTGTAAGGCTCCTGAAGGGTGAGCCAATATCCTTATGCTTACCGCTTTTTATTACTACGCCTTCAACACCTATCTTTTTAAAGAGTCCCTCTAAGTTTGCAAATTCCATTATGACTCCGATGCTGCCTGTTAATGTGCCGGGGTTTGCAACAATCCAGTCAGATGCACAGGCAACATAATAGCCTCCTGATGCAGCAACAGTCCCCATTGAGGCCACAATCTTCTTCTGCTTCTTCTCCTTCAGCCATCTAAGCTCCTCATATATCTCCTGCGACGCAACAACACCGCCGCCAGGGCTGTCTATCCTGACAATTACAGCCTTTACAGAGGGATTATCTGCATATTTTCTGATTTCCCTGACAGCGCTTTTTGAATCAACAATAACGCCCTTTATATTTATTATTGCAATCTTCTCGCCGCCAATGCCCATCTTGCCGCCCATGAGCATAGTAGTCCCAAAGGATATTAGAAACACAACTACAACAAGGGATGCAAATATAATAATTCCAATAATCAAAGGCTTTCTTTTCATTTCTTAATCCTCCTGTTGGCCCTCTTCCTTTTTATTGAAGACCTTCTTTGCTACAGCGCCAAGACTCTGGTCAATATCTCCCTGCGATTTCAAATAGTCATCAACATCTGCCTTTTCAATCTCCTTTTTATACATCTTAATGCTCAGGCCGATCTTTCTTTCATTCTTATCAATCTTTATAACCTTTGCTGTTATCTCAGAGCCAACAGAAAACTCAGCCTCAACTTTAGCAGGCGGTTCAATACCTGTCTCCGAAGAATGGATAAGGGCATCAACCCCGTCCTCTAATTCAACAAAGGCTCCGAAGTCTGTAACCTTAACAACCTTGCCTTTTACTACAGTTCCAACCTTGTATTTTTCCGGTATCTCCATTTCCCATGGATCAGGTGTGAGCTGTTTTATGCCAAGCGAAATACGCTCCTTCTCACTGTCAATCTTTAATACAACGGTCTCTACCTTTTGGCTTTTTTTCAGCACTTCAGACGGATGTTTTATATGCTTTGTCCATGAAATATCAGAAACATGAATCAGGCCGTCAATACCCTCCTCAAGTCCTATAAAGGCGCCGAACTCAGTAAGATTTTTTATCTTGCCCTCTATCTTTGTGCCAACAGGATATTTACTCTTCACTATTTCCCATGGATTTGGAATAATCTGCTTCATGCCGAGGGATATCCTTCTATTCTCCTTATCTATTGACAAAACAACAGCCTCAACCATGTCTCCCATTGAAACAACCTTTGAAGGGTGCTTAACATCATGCGTCCAGGACATTTCTGAAACATGGATTAATCCCTCAACACCATGTTCAAGCTCAATAAAGGCGCCGTAATCTGTCAGGCTTACCACCTTGCCCTTAACTTTTGCGCCTGGAGTATACTTCTTATCAGCCTCTTTCCATGGATCCTCGGACAACTGTTTTAAGCCAAGCGAAACCCTTTGTGTTCCCTTATCGTATTTTAGCACTATTACCTTAATCTTGCTGCCAACAGAAAAAAGCTCAGAAGGATGATTTACCCTTCCCCATGACATATCAGTAATATGAAGCAGCCCGTCTATTCCGCCTAAATCAATAAATGCGCCATATTCGGTAATATTTTTGACAATACCCTCAACAACCCTGCCTTCCTCAAGTGTTTCAACAAGCCTCTTGCGGGTTGTGTCTCTGCTCTCTTCCAGAACTGCCCTTCTTGATAAAACTATGTTTCCCCTCTTGCTGTTCATCTTAATAATCCGCATTGGGAATGTCTGCCCTATTAATCTATCCATGTCCCTTACAGGCCGAAGGTCTATCTGCGAACCAGGCAGAAATGCCTTTACTCCTATATCAACAGTCATTCCGCCCTTTATCCTTGATATTATCTTACCCTTGACTATTTCATTATTCCTATACGCCTTTTCAACATCATCCCATACCTTTACCTTATCTGCCTTTTCCTTTGAAAGTATAAGGTTGCCCTCGCTGTCTTCGTGCTCTTCCAAATATACATTAATCTCATCACCAACCTTTATTTTAGAGAGATCATCCCCTGTAAATTCCTGAATGGGAATTATGCCCTCTGACTTAAAACCAATATCAACCATTACACCATCCTGATGCACAGCCATTACCCTTCCCTTTACAATAGTGCCCTCTTCTATCTTGGTAAAGGACTCATCATAAAGCTGGCCCAGCTCGTTACCCTGCATATTAGCCGCACCTGTTTCATCAACCTCTTCAAATTCATCCTTGAACTTGATATACCCCTTCTTTGGTATATGCCTGTTGCCCTCTTCTTTATCCATCATTACGATCAGCACCTCCTAACAGTATTATGTTCCATCTTCTCATTAATTATTCCTAATCTATGAACAATATCTTCAATTATCCACTCAGGCGTTGACGCACCTGCAGTAATACCTACCCTGTTTACACCTTTAAACCACTCTTCATTAATCTCATCGGCTACTTCAATATGGTGCACCCTGTCAAGCTCCTCTTTGCATATTGCGGCAAGCCTTGTTGTATTAGCGCTGTTTCTGCCGCCGACAACAAGCATTAAATCAACCTCTCTCGCTATCTCCTGTGCCTCTTCCTGCCTGACGCTCGTAGCATCACATATTGTATTCAATATTTTCACCTCATCTGCATTCTTTAAAGACTCGTCTATTACCTTTAAAAGATTGGCCCTTGACTGGGTTGTCTGGCTGATAATACCCGCCTTTTTATGTTTCAGGAGTTCAGCAATCCCTTCGCCTGTTTCTGTAACAATAACGCCTTCCCCTGCATAACCGATGATACTCTTAACCTCAGGATGTTTTTTATCGCCAACAATAATTATCTGATAACCTTCATTCTTTAACTGAGTAGCATATCTCTGGGCCTTTTTCACAAATGGACAGGTTGCATCAATGATTCTGTTTCCATTTCTATTTATATCTTCAATAACCTTGGGCGTAACACCATGGGATCGCAGTATAACCACACCATTTGAAACATCATTAGATGATTCTACTGCATTAACCCCCTCTTCTGCAAGCTTTTTTACAACCTGAGGGTTATGTATTATAGGACCCAATGTATAAACATCTTTCCCATAATCTTTAGCTGTATCAAAGGCAAGCTTAATCGCCCTCTTTACGCCAAAACAAAAACCTGCATTTTTTGCAATTACGATTTCCATGTCGCCACTACAATGCCTCCTTCAGCTCTGCAATCCCTTTCATTATTTCATGGGTGATATTATCAAACATTTTTTTATCACCCCTGTTTTTCTCTATCATCTCCTTAAAGTCTATCGGCTTTCCAAAAGCAACTGTCACCTTTTTAAATCGTATTTTTTTTGAATCCTTTGGAAGCACTTCTTCAGGGCCTTTTATAAAGGCCGGTACAACCTTCGCACCAGAAAGTGCAACAATCATTCCAACACCGGGTCTGCCCTCGCGAAGATTTCCGTCCTTGCTTCTTGTACCCTCTGGAAAGAGGAGAACCGGTTCGCCTTTTTTTAATCTCCTTACTGCCTCCTTTATTGCACCGCTGTCTCCTGTGCCTCTTTTAACCGGAAACGACTTACAATTTCTTAAAATCCATGCAAAGACAGGATTACGAAAAAGGTCATCACGTGCCATGAAATTTGCCCTTCTGCATATTACACACCCTATAAAAGGCGGGTCAAGATAGCTCACATGATTCGCTGCAATTATTACCCCGTCCTTATTCGGTATATTGCTATGGCCTATAACCTTTATCCTGAAAAAGAGCTTTGCAATTACAAAAATTATCAGATGAAAGACATCATAGAACATCCTGCTTTAAAAATCCTCTGCCTTTTTTTAATTTCTTTCAGCATCTTTTCTACCACACCCTCTGCATCAAGCCCTGTAGAATCTATTACAACAGCATCCTCTGCAACGCAGAGAGGTGCAATATTCCTTTGGGAATCATTATAATCCCTTTTTTTTATATCCACTATTGTATCTTCTAAGGCCACATCCATGCCCTTTTCCTTGAGTTCATTATATCTTCTGCGCCCCCTTTCTTCAATAGACGCATTAAGAAAGAATTTGAAATCTGCATCAGGAAACACAACTGTACTTATATCCCTGCCTTCAATTACAGCGCCGCCGTCTTTTCCAAACTGCCTCTGCAATTCTAAAAGCCTCTTTCTGACACAGGAAACAGAGGAAACGCTGGAAGACATCATGCCTATCTCCGGTGTCCTGATAAAACTGCTGACATCTGTACCATCCACATAAACCTTTTGCTCTCCATCTATTAATCTGATCTTAATATCCGTTGCATCACACATATTATTCAGCATCACTTCATTATTTATATCAATATTTTTCTCTTTCACCTTCCATGCAACAGCGCGATACAGGGCGCCTGTATCTACATATACATATCCAAGCCTCTTTGCAAGGAGCCTTGCAGCAGTACTCTTGCCAGCGCCTGACGGACCGTCTATTGCTATAATAAATCTATCTCTCATTTATACACATACAAAATCTTTGTAATGTCATTCCCGCATGCTTTTAGCGGGAATCCATGATTTTCCTTTTAATGTAGGGGCGGCCCTGTGTGGCCGCCCATATGAGGGCAACCACATAGGGTTGCCCCTACATTGTTCTCTTTTATCAACCTCTCAATGCATTCAATTTCTCCATAAAACCAGGAAAGGATGTGCTTATCCACTCTGCGTCCTCTATTATTGTCTCTCCGTCTGCCCTAAGCCCTGCAATAATAAATGCCATTGCAACCCTGTGGTCGCTATAGCTTCTGCACCTTGCGCCATTCAGCCTTTCCCTACCGATAATTCTTAAACCGTCTTCAAACTCCTCTATCTCAGAGCCCATTCTTCTTAACCCCTCTGCCATTGCTGCAATCCTGTCAGACTCTTTAACGCGGAGCTCTTTTGCATCACGGATTATTGTCTCGCCTTCTGCCAATGCGCCTGCAATGCACAGGATGGGAAACTCATCTATTGTGCGGGGAACAAGCCCCCCTGAAATAGTTGTCCCTTTTAACGGTGAATATCTCACCCCTACATCTGCAACAGGCTCTAAACCAAACTCCCTTTTATTAAACAGCTCTATATCAGCGCCCATGTTCTTTAATACATCTAAGATGCCTGTCCTTGAAGGGTTAATGCCTACATTCTTGATAACCACATCAGAACCTTCTACTATAGATGCAGCTACAATAAAAAAGGCTGCAGAGGATATGTCAGACGGAATCTTCAGCTCCATACCCTTTAGCCTCTGGCCACCCTTTATGCCAACTGTTAAGTCCCTCTCATCTATCTCTGCGCCAAAATATCTTAGCATCCTCTCTGTATGGTCGCGGGATTTTATAGGCTCAGTAATACTCGTCTCGCCTTCTGCATAGAGTCCTGCCAAAAGCAGAGAGGATTTTACCTGAGCGCTTGCTATCGGAGATTTGTAATCAATACCTTTTAACTTAGAACCCGCTATTGCAATCGGAACCCTCGTACCATTCTGCCTTCCGCTAATATTTGCACCCATCTGTCTTAAAGGCTCAACTACACGCGCCATCGGTCTTTTCCTAAGCGAGGCATCGCCTGTCA
>JAHFEP010000281.1 GCA_023248415.1 Nitrospirota bacterium | reverse complement strand
AACTGATAAACATATTGACATGCTGGATGCCTTTGGCAGCGCTGCAGGCAGCGGCGCAATTTATGAACTAAGAAAAGGTGTTGAGGCACATTATAATAAATTGAAGGCATTAAAGGAAAGATTATCAGAATTAGAAAACAGGGAAAAGGACAGGGTAAAGGAAGAGGAATTTTTGCGGTATCAGATAAGGGAGATAGAAGATGCAGGATTAAAACCAAAAGAGGATGAGGAACTGTTATCCAAAAAATCAGTTGCAGCAAATGCAGGGAAACTCGCCTCGTTATCTAACAGTGCATACGAAGGCCTTTATGAAGGCGACGCATCTGCAATAAAAGAATTGTCAAAGATATTAAATGCTATAAGGGAGATAAGCAAGTTAGATAACAGGGCAGAGGAGACTGTTAAGCTATGTGAGACAGCAATCTTTCAGCTTGAAGAGGCCGCAGATTTTTTAAGGGACTACAGTCAGAAGGTAGAGTTTGATGCTGATGAGTTTTTAAAGATAGATGACAGGCTTGACCTGATAAACCGTCTGAAAAAGAAGTATGGCAGTACCATTGAGGATGTTTTCCTGAATCTTGAAGAGGCAAAGAAAAGACTTCAGGCAATGGAGAAATTGGATGAGGATATCGGGGATATAAAGGCAGGGATTGATAAAGAGAAAAAAGATGTCTCTGTTTTGGCAATGGAGCTTTCAAAAAAGCGGGAGAATATAGCAAGGGATATTGAAAAAAAGGTTGAGGCAGAGCTTGCTGATTTAAATATGAAGAAGACAAGGTTTGTTGTTAAGATGTGGAAGGAGAGCGGTTCTGATACAGCAGACGGTTTTAACCTTACAGCAAAAGGGGTAGACAAGGTAGAATTTCTTATAGCGCCGAATATTGGCGAGGAACCAAAACCTTTAGCAAAGATTGCATCAGGCGGAGAGTTGTCAAGGATAATGCTTGGCTTAAAGGCAATACTTGCAGATGCGGATAATGTGCCTACACTTGTGTTTGACGAGGTTGACGCTGGTATCGGCGGAGCCGTTGCAGAGATTGTTGGCGAGAGATTAAAGAGGATTGCCAGAGGCCATCAGGTATTTTGCATTACACATCTCCCACAGATAGCAGGGTATGCTGACAACCACTATTTTGTAGAGAAAAAGGCAGAAGGCAGCAGGACAATAACAAAGGTAGTAAAGCTTAAAGAAGATGCCCGCGTTAAAGAGCTTGCGAGGATGCTCGGCGGCAAGAAGATAACAGAGACAACATTGAAACATGCAGAGGAGATGTTGAGGTAATGAGCTATATTATTGTAAACAAGGAATGGTGCAAGGGCTGTGAGCTTTGTGTTGTTGCATGTCCAAAAAAGATAATTGCACTTGAAGAAGGGTTTAATAGCCAGGGCTTTCACCCTGCAAAATTAATTGATGCGGATAAATGCACAGGCTGCGCAATGTGCGCAGAGATGTGTCCTGACATGGCGATTGAGGTGTATAAGGAAGAATCAAAGAGTCAAAGGGTCAAAGGGGCAAAATGATGGAGCAACAACAGAAAATGGAAAAGAATAATAAAAAACTCCTGATGAAAGGCAATGATGCATTGGCAGAGGCTGCTATCAGGGCAGGCTGCAAATGCTATTTTGGTTATCCGATTACTCCGCAGAATGAGATACCAGAGTATATGTCGCGAAGGATGCCAGAGGTTGGCGGTGTCTTTTTACAGGCAGAGAGTGAGATTGCTGCCATTAACATGGTCTTTGGCGCATCTGCAATGGGTGCAAGGGCAATGACATCATCCTCAAGCCCTGGTATAAGCCTTAAACAGGAAGGCATCTCCTATCTTGCAGGCGCAGAGCTTCCAGCAGTAATCGTAAACATCCAGAGGGGAGGACCCGGATTGGGAAACATCTCTGCATCACAGGCAGACTATTTTCAGGCAGTAAAGGGCGGAGGCCACGGCGATTACAGATTGCTTGTGTATGCGCCTGCATCTGTGCAGGAGATGGTTGACCTGACAATCAAGGCATTTGATATGGCAGATAAATACAGGAATCCTGTAATGATTCTTGCAGACGGCGTGCTTGGCCAGATGATGGAGCCATTTGAGTTTAAAGAAATGGAAAAGATAGAGCTTCCAGCAAAGACATGGGCTTTAACAGGCTCTAAAAACAGGGAGCCGAATCTTATAAGGTCTTTGTATCTGAAAAATGAGGGCGAGCTTGAGCAGAGAAACCTTGTTCTGAAAAAGAAATATGACACTATGAAAGAGAATGAGGTAATGTATGAAACCATTTTTATTGATGATGCGGATATTATTCTTGTTGCTTACGGCACATCTGCAAGGGTTTCTAAGGCTGCTATGAATCTTTTAAGAAAAGAAGGCATTAAGATAGGCATGATAAGGCCTATTACGCTTTTTCCATTTCCTGAAGAGATTATCTATAAAACAGCAGATAGAGTGAAGAAATTCCTTGTTGTTGAAATGAGCCTTGGCCAGATGCTGGAGGATGTGAGGCTCTCTGTTAATGGAAAGGCAGAGGTTGGTTTCTACGGAAGAACAGGCGGCGGCATTGTAAATGTTGAAGAGGTTTGTGAGAATATAAAAAAGATGCTTAAAGGGGTGGGGCCCTGAGGGAGATTAAGGGGGATTATTCATCAGGGCCCCTTTGGTGAGGAGCTGTGTAATTAACCTACTGCAAACCGCTGTTCTGGTGCAATCAGCGATTTATTCGGAATTATATTATTCTTATTCTCTAAGAGCTCAATAAATGTCTTTGCCATTTCAGGGTCAAACTGGACGCCTGCATTCTTGCTGAATTCATTTCTTATTTCCTTTAAAGACATCGCCTTTCTATACGGCCTGTCTGATGACATTGCATCATATGCATCTGCAATCGCAACTATTCTTGCAAAATACGGTATATCTTCACCAATAAGGCCGTCAGGATAACCGCTTCCATCATACCATTCATGGTGATGTCTTATAACAGATATTATTAATGAAGAAAGCTGCAAAGGCTCTACTATAAGTGCGCCAATCTCTGGATGCTTTTTTACTATTGAAAGCTCTATCTCAGTTAAGTTGCCTTCTTTGAAAATAAAGGTATTTGAGATGCCTATCTTGCCTATATCATGGAGGAATGTTGCAATCTGGAGGTCTTCCATATCTTTCTTTGGAAGCGAGAATTTTTGTGCAATAAGATTTGCGTAATAATTTACCCTTCCAGAGTGGTCATAGCTGTA
>JAHFEP010000114.1 GCA_023248415.1 Nitrospirota bacterium | reverse complement strand
ATCTTTAGTTTCAAGGCTTACAACTTTCCACTTATAACTTCTTTATTTGGGGGGTCGTCCAGTGGTAGGACGGCAGACTCTGGATCTGCTTACCGGGGTTCGAATCCTCGCCCCCCAGCCACCATCTTTCGCTAAAGCTACAGAGTGGCTATATAAATTATGAATAAACATAGATTAGTCAGTCCGATATTAATGTGGGCGATTGTAGCAGCAGGCATATTGCTCTCTTTTCAAATATTCCAATCAGAAGTCCTTTTTATGCCAAACAAGCTTGCCCCCTATCTTATTATACCTGCCATCTTATATTGGCTCTATTTTTTTATTGGCGCCATGATTGTTCACCGCAAGGCGCCCCGCAGTATTCGCAGCATTGACAAGATTGTTAAAGAGGGTGTTTATCAACGCGTCAGGCATCCTATCTATTCGGCAGACATTGTGTTTGCATGGGGAATTTTTTCCTACTGGCCAAGCCACAGGGCGCTATCAAGCGTAATCTGGCTTACCATTGTCCTTTTTTTCTGGATGAGGCTGGAAGAAAAGGCGCTTACCGAAAAATTTGGCAGGGACTATCTTGACTACCAAAAAGAGGCGCCAATGGTGGTGCCGAGGATTAAGAAAAGGAATTAAATTGATAAAGATTAGAATGCATCTGCCGCCCTTTTAAACCTTGATTTTTTCATTAATCTGTATTATTTTAGCCTCAGCTTCACTAAACAAAAAATCCTATGCCAAGGATTTTTGATAATATAGAGCAAGAGCTCCTTTCAGCCCTCACTGAGACAATTAATGTCGCTATTAAAATAAATCAGATTTGAAGGAGAAATACATGGTAGATAGCATTGTTCTACTGGAAAACATTGAAAACCGTATTTTTTTCTGATTCGTGGGCAAAAGGTTATGTTGGACAGGGACTTGGCAGGGCTTTATGGAGTCGCAACAAAGGTCTTAAATCAAGCAGTTAGAAGAAACATAAAAAGATTTCCTGATGATTTTATGTTTAGATTGACAGCATCTGAGAAGAATGAACTGGTCGCAAATTGTGACCGGTTCAGAATGCTTAGGGGCAAGAAAATTTCAGAGAAAAAACTTGACGAGCTGGTTCAGTTGATACGCAAGGCATAGCCTATGGCTATTGAGATATCATTGTAAGATTTACCTTGTGAGCGAAGAATGGCAATTTTGTCTCTCTCTTCGCATGAGAGTTGTTTGTATGTATTTTTCATGACACTTAGGATACCACCCTATCCTAAGCGTTGCTCAGGAGGAACTTGCACGGAGGCTTAAAACCAAGAAAACCGCAATTTCAAGGATTGAAAATTACGCCGAAGACATCAAACTGTCAACATTAGAGCGCGTTGCTGTGACTTTAGTGAAAAGATTACAGGTTAGTATTGCATGACACAGGAAGCAAAATATCTTACTACATCCTATGTGACTGTTTTTAACAGTCCACCAATGTTTTTCCAGAGGCTGTCTCTCCCCGTCTTTGTTTTTGCAGAAAAAGTTAGAACAGTTGTCTCTTCTTGAAGACCGAGTGTTTCCTTAATCTTCTTTATCTGGCCGTCAATCTCTCTTTCTTTAATCTTGTCTGCCTTTGTTGCAGCATAGATTACAGGTATCTTGTAATGAGCAAGCCATTCATTCATCCTCTTGTCATCCTCTGTTGGTCTATGCCTTATATCAAGTATAAAGACAACACCTTTCAAATCTTTTCTATCTGACAGATAGCCTTCTATCATCGGCCCCCATTTTTCTCTTATTTCTTTTGGCACCTTTGCATAGCCGTATCCAGGCAGGTCAACGAAGTTGAATGCATTATTAATCTTAAAAAAATTTATGACCTGTGTCTTACCCGGAGTGCCGCTTGTCTTTACAAGGTCCTTTCTTAATACGAGGCTGTTTATCAGAGATGATTTCCCGACATTTGACCTTCCAACAAATGCAATCTCCGGGATATTCTCCTTTGGAAAGTGTTTTTGTTCTGTACAGCTTTTTATGAAAACAGCAGAGGCAATCTTCATTATGCTGTATTATACAATAAAAATTGACAAAAAGACTATTTTAAGTATAATTAATTATTATGGAAGAGAGGGCAAATCCGTTAAAAATAGAAAAGGACCAGAAAAAGGTTCTAATCTATACACCTACCTTCAAGATTATCGGCTACATCCATCTTCCAACGAATGCCAGGCTTACAGATACTCTAAACTTTGCTGTTGACAAGAATCCCTTTATACCTGTTACAAAGGCGCATGGTTATTCTATGGAAGATAATAAGCTCTGTTTTGTAGCTGATTTCCTGAGCGTTAATAAAAGGCGTATAGACCTTGTGCTTATTGAGCCTGAAGTAAGCTCTGGTGAAGAATTGATATGACACTTGAAAAAGAAAAGGTGTATATGGAGGCGAGGAGCGCCTTTGACAAGGGAGAGTATGATAAGGCAGAAAAGCTGTTCCTTGAGCTTCTGAAATTAAACACAAATTACGCAGATATATATAATAAGCTCGGCTTTATATATCATCAGAAAAACGATTTGGACAAGGCAGCATGGTTTTTTGAAAAGGCGCTTCAATTAAATCCCGGCTATACAGAAGCATCCCTTAACCTCTCTGTTACATACAATGAACTCGGCAGATTTGAGGATGCAAACAGGATATTCAGCAATGCAGCAAGGCTTGCCCATCCAGCGCCTTCTGTCCTTGACCCGTATGTTCAGGGTAAATTGGCTAATGGGCATGCACAGCTCGGCGACCAGTATTATGACCTCGGTTTATATGATGAGGCGCTGGACGAATATAAAAAGGCATTGAAACTGAGGCCGAATTTTGTGGACATTATTACAAAGGCAGGGATTACACTCAGGGAAAAGGGGCAATTTGACGAGGCAATCAGGGTCTTTATGCGCGCAAAAGAGGTCAACCCAAGATATATCACTGCATTAATCCATCTGGGCATTACATATTATATGAAGGGTTTCATTGACCTTGCTGTTGATGAATGGGATGGGGCTATAAAGATTGACCCGAAGAATAAGGATGCGCAGGCGTATATGAATATGATAAAGAAAGAGATAATGTGACAGAAACTATTCTTGAGGTAAAAGATTTAAAGACATATTTTTATACGGCTGACGGTGTGGTGAAGGCAGTAGACGGTATAAACCTTAGTGTAAAGAGGGGCAGCCTCCTCGGCATTGTCGGCGAATCAGGATGCGGCAAGAGCATGACAGCTATGTCCATACTCAATCTTGTGCCCCAGCCGCCCGGCAAGATTGTTTCAGGCGAGATTTTATATGAAGGTAAAGATATTCTGAAGCTGAAGGAATCAGAGATGCGCACTGTGCGCGGCGCAAAAATCGCAATGATATTTCAGGAGCCGATGACAGCGCTCAATCCTGTTTTTACTGTGGGTGAGCAGATTGCAGAGGCGCTCAGGGTTCACAAAGGCATGAACAGGAGAGAGGCAATGGATAAGGCAGCAGAGCTTTTGAGTCTTGTGAACATGCCTTCAGCCCGCGACAGGGTAAGAGATTATCCCCATCAATTAAGCGGCGGGATGAGACAGAGGGTTATGATTGCAATGGCAATATCCTGCAGCCCGTCTATTGTAATAGCAGACGAACCTACAACAGCGCTTGATGTAACAGTTCAGGCTCAGGTTCTTGATTTGTTAAAGCAGTTAATGGAGAAGTTCGGCATGGCAATGATACTCATTACGCATGACCTCGGTGTAATAGCAGAGGCTGCTAATGATGTTGCTGTAATGTATGCAGGAAGGATTGTGGAGTATACAAGCGCAGAAGGCCTTTTTGCAGCGCCTACCCATCCATATACAGAAGGTTTGTTGAATTCCATACCAAGGTTTAATGAAAAAAAAAGAGAGAGGCTCAAGGCGATACCAGGCGCTGTGCCAAAGCTCCTTGACCTGCCAGAGGGATGTAAATTTTATGGCAGGTGCGGGATTGCAATTGACAGATGCAAAACAGAAGAGCCTCTGTTAAAAGAGGTAAAAAGAGGGCATCTTGCAAGGTGCTGGGTCAGAGAGAGGGGCTATGACAGCAGAAACTAAAAGCAAGGCAGAGTCCTTTCTATTAAATGTTAATGGCTTAAAAAAACATTTTTATATCCCTGCAGGCCTGTTCAGGAAGCCGAATGCTGTGCATGCAGTTGACGGGGTTGATATTAAAATAAAAAAGGGAGAGGTCTTGAGCTTAGTTGGCGAAAGCGGATGCGGCAAGTCCACGACAGGCAGGTGCATACTCCGCCTTCTTGAGCCGACCAGCGGCAGGATTGAGTTTGAAAATAGCGACATTACTTCTATCACGCAAAGGGAATTAAGGGGATACAGGCAGAGGATGCAGATTATCTTTCAGGACCCTTATGCCTCGCTGAACCCAAGGCTGACTGTCGGGAATATATTAGAAGAGCCGCTGATAATTCACGGGATTGGCAATAAGGGAGAAAGAAGGGAGAGGATAAGCTCAATTCTGGAAAAGGTCGGGCTTGGAAGAGAAAGCATGGGAAAATATCCCCACGAGTTCAGCGGAGGACAGAGACAAAGGATAGGCATTGCGCGTGCATTGATTTTGAATCCGGTTTTGATTGTTGCAGACGAGCCTATATCTGCGCTTGATGTCTCTATACAGGCGCAGATAATAAACCTCCTTGAAGACCTGCAGGAGGAGTTTCAATTGTCCTTTCTGTTTATTGCGCATGATTTAAATATAGTAAGACACTTTTCCGACAAGGTTGCTGTTATGTATCTCGGAAAGATTGTTGAGATGGCTGATGCAAATGAGTTGTACAAAAGGCCGCAGCACCCTTATACAGAGGCGCTTTTATCGGCAATCCTTGTTGCTGATGTAAAAAAGAAGAAAAAGAGGATCGGCTTAGAAGGCGATATCCCAAGTCCAATAGACCTGCCCAAAGGCTGCCGCTTTTACAGCCGCTGCCCCAAGAAGATGAAGATATGCCAGGAGAAAGAGCCTGAGTTCAGGGAGACTGATAAAGGGCATTTTACTGCCTGCTATCTGTATGAGTAAAAGATGAATGCCGCGCCTAAAAAGAACAGAGATATTTCTAAAAATATCCTGCCTCAATTAATAATGGATAATTTCAATGACGGTATCATTACCATTGACCTTGAAGGCAGGATATTATTTGTTAACCGCAGTGCAATGAAGATTCTTGGCAAAAATTTCAATGGGATTGGAATAAATATTTATAAATATCTTCCACTGGATAAAAAAAGATTTTTTAAAAAAAATATTAATAAGTTAAAGGATGGAGATAGTTTAAGGCAGATAATAGCAAAGACTGCATTCAAAGAGAGGAAGATCAAGGCCGTCTTTTCAGACCTTAAAGATGAATCAGGCGGGATTGCAGGCACGTTGATATCATTGAGCGATATCACTGAGGATGCTGTTATTGATGAAAAGAAGACAAATTTTATAACAGATGTATCGCATGCCTTGAGGACGCCGATTACTGCCATTCAGGGCGCTGCCGAGCTGATTCTAAAAGGGGTTGGCGGAAAGCCGAGCAGCAAGCATGTGGAATTCAGCAGCATCATCGCCAAAAACTGCAAAAGGCTGAACAATTTGATAAATGATGTTGTCAGGATAGCAAACCACGAACACCAGCAGGTTTCGCTGAATCTTGCAAGGGCGGATCTGCTCTCTATTGTTGAAAATCAGCTTTTTCAGCTTGATGAGAAGATAAAAGAAAAGGGTGTATTGATTGAAAAGATATTCCCGCCTGCCTCAGAGGTATTGGCCAAGGTGGATGCAGAAAGGATTGAAGAGGTAATAGCAATCCTTCTGAGCAATGCTATAAGATATACGTTCAAAGGCGAAAGGATAAGGATAAGTGTTGATGTAAAGGACGGCATTTCAAAGTCTGATATAGAGCTTAGAACATACAACCCTGACACAAAGAGGGGTTTCATAGAAGTAGGTATATACAATCAATGCAAAGGGATATCTGAAAAGAGGCTGAGCAGTCTCTTTGACAAGTATGATAAGATAAAAAATTTTGATATGGAGGGGAATAAGCCTGACAGTGACGGAAAGGTTTTAAAGCTTCCGCTTGCAAGGCTGTTAGTGGAGTCCCATGAAGGCAAGATATGGGCAGAGGCTGAAAAGTGCGGATGCATCTTTTATTTTACAATCCCGATTTTTAAAATTGATTCTTATCAGGAAGAGAGTAGAAGCTTAACTGTTTCCAGAGCGCCTATAGGGGATGAGAAAATATCAGTTGGCATAGATGAGAAGCACGAGGTGCTTGTTATAAATGACAGCGCTGTTGTATTTAAGATGTACAGCGAGGCATTGGAAAAGATGGGATATGATATTCTTAAAGGCACAAATGAGGAGGATGCAATTGACCTGGCAAGAAGGCATAGGCCTAATATAATTATTATTGACCTGTCAATGCCCGCTATTAATGACGCATCTATTGTTAAGGTATTAAGAGAAGACCCGGAGACAAAGGAGATACCTATTATAGTTTTCAGCCAGGACAGCAGCGAAGGTTTAAGATTAAACGAAGGGATGTCAGTTACTATAGCCAAAAGGCCTCTTGACCAGGAGACCTTTGCGAATCATGTAAATGAGGCGATGTTCAGGTATCTGCGAAGGGCGGACGGCAAGGAAAAGATTCTGATTGTGGATGACGAGCAGAGCATTGCCTCTCTCCTTTCGTCAATGCTGCTTGAATTTGGCTACAGGACTATTATTGCATGCACAGGAGAGGATGCCCTTCACAAGGCTGAGATAGAGCAGCCGCAGCTTATACTTCTGGATATAAATCTTCCGGGCATGGACGGTTTCCAGACATTAGAAAGGCTCAAAAATAGTATCAGCACAAGCCATATTCCGATAATATTATTATCAGGCATAAAAGATGCGAAGGAGAAGGCGAGGGGTCTAAATCTCGGAGCAAGCGACTATATAACAAAGCCGTATTCGTCCTTAGAACTTGAGGCAAGGATAAGGATGCTTATCCAGAGGAGAGAGGAAGAGCATAGCGCAAGCCCAACAACAAGGCTTCCGGGAAACATTGCTATTGAGAGGGAGATTAATGCAAGGATCAGGAACGGAAACCCCTTTTCAGTATGCTATATAGACCTTGACAACTTTAAGGCGTATAATGATAATTATGGATTTTTAAAAGGGGACGCAGTAATAAAGCAGACAGCAAAGGTGATAGCTGATGTGGTGAAGGAATACGGCAATGACCTTGATTTTATAGGCCATATCGGCGGTGATGATTTTATTATAATCACGACGGCTGATAAGGATGATATTGTATGCAGCAAGATAATAGACTCATTTAATAAAATCATCCCCCTTTATTACAATAAAGAAGACAGGAACAGGGGATATATTGAATTAGAAAACAGGCGCAGCCAGATTGAAAAATTTCCTATTATGACGATCTCTATTGCAGTTGTTATCAGCAATGACCAGAGGCGGATTAAGCATTTTGCGCAGATTAGCGATATCGCAGCAGAGATTAAAAAGGCTGCAAAGAGGATTGAAGGGAGTGTTTATATCAAGGACAGGAGATTGGCAACAGAGGCAGAGGCATCTTAATAATCGTCTCATAATAGTATTTACATAAATTTGCAAAATCTCCATACGCTGTCATTCCCGCATGTATTTAGCGGGAATCTATTACGACTACTCTGGATGCCCGATAGAAACATTCGGGCATGACAAACCTATAAAAAGATGTTTGGGCAACAGGTCGTTAATAACCTTTAAGACAGGATTCCATAATGCAAAAGATACTTGTTGCAGATGATGAAGAAGACATCAGATTAATAATAAAGTTTGCCTTGGAAGACAAAGGCTACAAGGTGCTTACTGCCTCTGACGGGGCAGAGGCAGTAGCTATGGCTAATAAGGAAAAGGTTGACCTGATAATCCTTGATGCTGCAATGCCAAAGATGGACGGCTATGAGGCATGCAGAAAATTAAAAAAGGATGCCGCAACAAAGGATATCCCTGTTATCTTTCTTACAGCGATTGATTTGCAAAAGGATAAGCTAAAGAGCCAAAGGCTCGGGGCAGTAAAGTTTATTGCAAAGCCGTTTGATATTGAAACTCTGATAGAGGAGGTTGCGTCTGCGCTGAATGGAATTGGTAGCGGGGGCCGGATTTGAACCGACGACCTTCGGGTTATGAGCCAATTTTTAAAAACATACTATACTGTAACAGTCTGGATAATCCATTAATTGATAAGGCTTTTTCTCTAAGAGAGCATTTTACCACTTACAGGGTTTTTAGGGTGTGTTTAGGCTGTTTTGGTAGAAAAATGGTAGAAGTTAGGGGATAGCATCTTAAACGGTGTTATCCCCTTTTTTCTTATGTCTACTATACAAAAACTATACAGTTACTCCCAGACAATGGCATAGCCTTTTAAATGTTCTGACCCATCAGCATTTTCAGTAATGGGAAAGCCGTCGCTATCAGTAGAAATTATTATAGCATCAGCTCCAGCTTTTCTACATTCCTTCTTTAGCCTTTCTATAAGGTCTGCCATTGCCCCTACTCTACTGTCTTTATCAGCAGCCTCTATTATGGCAATCTTTTTATAAGGTCTGGTTGGTTTTTTATCTAAAAAGACCTGCACATTATAATCTTTGGGCTTAGGAGGATATTTTGTATCCGTTAACATTAAAGTACCTGAATCAATACGACAACTAAAAGCAAACAATAAGAGTATAGCAATTAATAACTTCTTCATTTTCCCCCTCCCATTCATTATTTTTCCTGCTATCTTAGACATGGTTAAAATTTATCACACTTTTAGTTATTTTACCAATAAAATTTTACTCTTGACATTACTTACCCATTTGCTAAAATACACTCATGTTATTATCTCTACATAAGGAGGTTTAGGCTATGGCATTTA
>JAHFEP010000113.1:6976-8926 GCA_023248415.1 Nitrospirota bacterium | reverse complement strand
TAATACTCCCTGAGCTTTCAATAAGTTCTATAAAGAGTGTGGAGAGTATATTGCTATTCTCTCAATTCCGGATTGAGGAGCTGAATAATAAAACAATCGGCCTGACAAAGGCATCAGCTACTTCAGCAGTATTATTAAAGCTCCTGCTTAAAAGATTATATGGCTATACTAATACATTTATTGATACAGAGGAAAGCCTTGAAGAGGGGCTAAAAAAGTATCCTGCCTATCTATTGATTGGTGATGAGGCGCTAAAAGCAAATATTGATAACAAGGGATTATTTGTTTATGATTTAGGCAAACTCTGGTATAATCTGACAGGTAAGCCCTTTGTATTTGCCCTGTGGTTAGTAAGAAAGGAATCGGTATCATCCCAAAAAGGACTTGTCACCCAATTTTATAAAGACCTTTTGGCATCTAAAAAAGAGGCGTATAAGAATCTTGTTAATATTGCGGATGATATAAAGGCATATCATAATATTGCTTCAGAGAGGCTTATTAGATACTGGCAGACAATCTCTTATGATTTGAATAAGGAACATATTGCAGGGCTTCTGGAGTTTTATAATTACAGTAGAATGGAAGATATAATAAAAAAGGTTCCGGAATTAAATTTCTTTACACCAGATTAGAAAGGAGAGGGAAATGCTTTTTCAAATTGTGCGATATATTCTGATAATAATATTATTTTCAATGATGGTTACAAAACCATTTTATCTTTATGCACAAACGCCATCAGTTGATGCAGATTTATCAAAGGAGCTTACCATAGACGAATGTGTTGAGATTGCATTAAAAAATCATCCAACACTAAAGGCAACAGAGGCATCTGTAGAAGCAAGCAGTAGCCAGGTATGGGAGGGCAGGTCAGCCTATTTCCCACAGGTAAATATTACTACAGGCTACTCTGAAAATTATTCAACAAGCACAACATTAAAAAAAGATACAGAAACCAAGGCCTATGCAACTACATTAAGTGTTACTCAGAAGATATATGACTTTGAGCGGACAGGCTCTGCTGTTGACTCTGCAAAGGCAAACAGGGACGCGACAGAAAAGGAGTTTGATAAGGTCAAAACAGATATTATATTAAAGGTAAAAGAATCTTATTTTGGCCTTCTTCAGTCACATAGGATGGTTGGTGTAAATGAGGTGGTTGTAAATCAGGCAAAGGCGCATTTAAAAAGGGCAAAGGCTTTCTTTGAAGTCGGCACAAGGCCAAAGTTTGATGTTACACAGGCAGAGGTGGAACTTAACAATGCAAATCTGAATCTTCAAAATGCAAGGCATTCCTTTAGTATTGCAAGGATAACACTTAGCAACAGCATGGGGCTTCCGCCAGACAGGGAGATAAAGATAAAAGAAGTAATTTTTACTGAAAAGCTTTATCCAGTAATAGATGATGCTGTTAAAGAGGCTATTGATGTAAGGCCGGATGTAAAACAGATGAATGCAAAGATAGATGGCGCAAGGGCAGGCGTTCGCGGCGCAATAGCTGGATTCTTGCCGATAATCAGCGCCAATGGTTCATACACATGGCAGGATGGAGATTTTATAATAAAAGATTCTCCTGTAGTTGGAACTGATACTAAAACACCTCAGGAAAACTACTGGGGCTGGGGCGTTACTGTCACCTTACCTTTATTTGAAGGCTTTTTGACAACTGCAAAGGTCTCAACAGCAAGGTCAAACCTGAGAAATTTTGAATATCAGAAAGAGAATCTTTTACAGAATGTAAGGCTTGAGGTTCAGCAGGTGTATCTAAACTTAGAGGATGCAAAGACCCGAATATCTGTTATGGAGAGCAGCCTGCAAAAGGCTAAAGAAAATTTTGCAATAGCAGAAGGCAGATACAATGCAGGCGTCAGCTCTTTGATAGAGGTTACAGATGCACAGACAGCATTAACAAGGGCAGAGACAGATTATACACAGGCATTTTACGATTATCAT
>JAHFEP010000113.1:0-6876 GCA_023248415.1 Nitrospirota bacterium | reverse complement strand
GGGGGATAAAAATAAGAAAAGATAATGGTAGCCAGGATGAGGATGAATTGAATAATAAAAGCAGATTACTATGGATAGGAATTATCATAGTAGCAGTTGTATTAACCGGTGTATTTTTCTATACAAAGTGGTCAAAGAGCATCCCTGCAAAGGCAATAACCCTTAAAAAGGGAGACCTCAAGGTAACAGTTGCTGCTACAACTACCTCAACGATAAAATCTGAAAAAGAGGTTAAATTAAGCGCACAGAGGACAGGAAAGGTAACATTTCTCCCTTTTGATGAAGGTGATTATGCTAAGGAAGGGCAGGTTATATTAAAATTTGACTTAACAGAGGAGGAGGTTAAATTACAGAGCAGGATTGATGAATTAAAGACAACCTTCATTGATGCAGAAAAGAACTTAAAAAGACTAAAAGGGCTTTTTAATGACGGGATTATCTCTCAGCAGGATTTGGATGCAGCACAAAAACTCTTTGACATCTCAAAGTCAAATTATGAGGCATCAGTTAAGGAACTGTCTATTCTGCAGGGATATTCAAATATAAAGGCGCCCTTTAAGGGAGTAATCTCCAAAAAATTGGTTGAGGTTGGAGAGCTTGTTACAGTCGGCGCTCCTCTAATTGAAATTGTTGACCCAGACAGACTCTATGTTTCTGCAACAATAGATGAGGTTGATGTTGCAAGGCTGAAGCTCGGCCAGGCAGTAAATATTACACTTGATGCCTATCATGGTGAAATATTCAATGGAACCATATATAAAATTTCTCCCATTGTTGCAGGCCAAAAGCAGGAGACAAGGACATTTGAAATCAGGATAGAATTTACAGGCAAAAAACCTGTATTAAAAACAGGTATGTCAGCGGATATTGAGGTGCTGACTGATATGCTAAGCAATGTTATCTCCATTCCTACACAGTCTATAATGGACAGGCAGGGTAAAAAGATGGTTTATATAATCAAGGATAACAGGGCGCTTTTAAAAGAGATTGATATAGGCATATCCAACTGGAACTTTACAGAGATAAAGAATGGGCTTAATGAAGGCGATATGGTTATAATAGAGCCTGATACAGAGGGATTAAAAGACAATGTGAAGGTAAAGGCGGAGAGGGCATGATAGTATTAAAGGATATTAAAAAAAGCTATCAGATGGGAGACCAGTCCATAGAGGCATTAAGAGGCGCATCCTTAGTCATTAAAGAAGGAGAATTTATGTCCATTATGGGGCCGTCAGGCTCAGGAAAGTCTACCTTAATGAACATTATCGGCTGCCTTGACAGGCCTACTTCAGGCTCCTACAAGTTTGATAACAAAGAGGTGAGCCAGTTAAGCGACGATGAGCTTGCAACAATCAGAAATGAAAAGATAGGTTTTATATTCCAATCCTTTAATCTGCTTCCAAGATTCACTGCAATAAAGAATGTTGAACTTCCGCTTATCTACAGCAAATTACCTTCTGTTGAATGGCATAAAAGGGCGCTTGAGGCAATGAAGGCAGTCGGCCTTGAAAACAGGCTGAATCACAAGCCGAGCGAGCTTTCAGGCGGCCAGCAGCAGAGGGTTGCCATTGCGCGGGCATTGATAAACAATCCGAGCATCATCCTTGCTGATGAGCCGACAGGAAATCTTGACAGTAAATCAGGCGAGCAGATAATGAGAATCCTTCAGGGCTTCAACGAGGACAAGGGCGTTACGATAATCCTTGTTACCCATGAGCCTAATATCGCCCAGTTCTCAAAGAGGATAATCCATGTAAAGGACGGCGCTGTTATAAAAGATGAAAAGGTATTAAATAACAAGAAATGAATATAAACGAGACATTCAGGGTTTCCCTTGAGGCCCTTCTTGCCAATAAGGTCCGCTCCAGCCTTACCATGCTCGGTGTTATAATCGGTGTTACTGCTGTTATCCTGCTTGTATCAGTCGGCGAAGGCGCAAGGCTATATATTGAAACAGAGCTTACAGGCCTCGGCACCAATCTCCTGATTGTTACGCCAGGCAAGGTAGATACAAGGGGCGGTTTCAGACCACATTCTGTCGGCACAGTCAGAAAGCTCTCCTATGATGATGCGCTATTCTTAAAACGGAGGTCTCAATATCTAAAAGAGGCAGTGCCAGTTATTCTCGGAACTGCAAACCTAAAATATAAAAACCTTAGCAGGGATATCACAGTAATAGGTTTGACACCTGAATATCTTTATCTCAGAATCTTAAAGATAGAGTCAGGCTCTTTTGTTACACAGGCAGATATTGATACCAAAAAAAAGGTTATTGTCTTAGGAAGGACAGCAAAAAAGGAGCTATTTGGAAACGAGAATGCCTTGGGGAAATTGGTAACAGTTGGAGAATCAAGATACAGGGTTGTAGGTATAATGGCGAGGAAGGGAGTAAGCCTGGGGTTTGATTTTGATGATGTAGTATTTATACCTGTTACAAGCGCGCAGGAGCTTTTTGATACAGACAAGCTCTTTGAGATAATTACATCTGTAAAAAACCCGGAAAACCTTGACAAGGGAATTGCTGAAATAAAAGAGATAATGATAAAAAGGCACAGCAATAAAGAGGACTTTACAATAACAAGCCAGAGCGATATTCTTTCAACCATGCAAACTATTCTGACTATTATGACAGGCGTGCTTGCAGGGATTGCAGGCATATCATTGGTTGTCGGCGGCATCGGCATTATGAATATAATGCTTGTGTCAGTAAGGGAAAGGACAAGGGAAATCGGTATAAGAAAGGCAGTCGGTGCAAAGCACAAGGACATACTTATTCAGTTTCTGATAGAGTCCATAACATTAAGCGTTGTCGGCGGCATTATAGGCATAATTATTGGCGGAGGCTCATCTGTTGTAATACCATATTTTCTTCCATTCTATCTTCCAACACAGGTAACACTCTGGTCAGTGCTTTTGGCTTTCTTTTTTTCAGCAGCAGTAGGCATATTCTTTGGCATATACCCTGCCCGAAAGGCATCCCTGCTTGATCCAATTGAGTCGTTGAGGTATGAGTAAAAAGGCATAAATAAAATTCCTTGACAGCTTAATGCCTTTTGGATTATTATCAATTCATGCCAATATACATAATTTATACAGCCTTTTTTATATTGCTTGTTATTGTAATGTTTTTTGCAGGCAAGTATGTAAAAAAACTTCCATCAAATGTTGTTAGGATAATCAGTTGGACAAGCACTGGAATCGGGGCTATAGGCCTTATTCTGTGGTTTTTAAAAGGCGATGAAATTTATAAATATATTGCCGTTGGTTCAATAATAATGTATTTTCTCTTTTACAATTACGATTCGAAAAAAGGCTGAGCATAGCCTGTGCTGCCGTGTGCAGTGAGAAGATTTTAAGCCTTCATACCATCATGCCAAAATAAGTTTCCGCCTCTTTAAATAGCAGGTGTAACAACAGCAAAAAACAAGGCCAGCCCTTCTGTTTCAATCATCTTTACAGCCCATAGCAACTGTGATTTAATGCAGGCAATATAAAAAAGTTATAATAAAAGAGATTGCAGATAATTTAAAGGTTTACTATAGGGGGCAGGAAGGACAGCAAATGTATGATGCATTCCTCTTATTAGTTGTTTTTTGAGGCATTTATAAGTATAATTATAGAAAGGAGGATTTCTGTGGGACACAAAATAGCAAAGGCAATTATAGAGAATGGTAAAATAAAATACATAAATAAAGAACTTCCTCATAAAAAGATAGAGGTTCAAATTATTTATGATGACTTGGGAGAGACGATTTCATCTGAGGAGATAACTAAAATTGTTAAAGAGACTTCAGGAATATATAAAGATATAGACGCAGAGTATGAGGCAAAAAGGTTAAGAGAAGACTGGGAACGAAATGCCCACAAATGAGTATCTGATAGATACGAATATCCTTATTTACCATACCAAAGGTTCACAACACACTATAGATTTTATTACAGATCTTATAAATAAACACGCCTTCAATATTTCTATTCTAACAAAAAATGAATATCAAACTTGCTGATGCAATCATAGCAGCAACAGCGATTTTTAATAACCTGAAGCTGTTGACAAGAAATGTAGATGACTTTAAGATGATTGATGGCCTTGAGGTTATGAATCCTTTTGAACATGGTGAGGTTATTTAAAACCCATGCTACAGGGTTCAAATGGGTAAATATACTGATACCAAAAGAAGGATGCGTTCCTCAACTTCCAATGAGCCAAGTCCGCTACTCGCAATTGCAGAAGAAACATCAGGGGTCAGCTCTACACACCTGCACAATGCTTGCTTCAAGGGAAATATGAAAGAGGGACAGGCGCATTTGTTTTGTCTTGCAAGAAGGTAAAAAGACACAGGCACATTATATGACGGCCAGAAAACAGGATACTGTGATTGTGGAGGGGAATGAAGTTGCAATTGACGTTGTAAATACGAGGGCAAAGGCCGTTATGGATATAAAACGCTTGATAAATAAGACAGGTTCATATAAAATATAAAAAAAAGAGAGGAGAGTCGCCATGACAACAGTACAGATAAAGTCTGATTCAGGTAACGATACTATAGATATCATCAAAACTGCAATTGATGCTGAATTAAAGCGGCTTGAATTGGGGCTTCAAAGGACAGAAAGGCAGATCGCAAAATTTGAGGATGAATATAATATTCCCTCAGAAACATTTTTGTCACAATTTGCCGCTGAAGATATGAAAAATGGCGACCCTGAATATATTGCATGGGCAGGGGAATTAAAAATAAGGGAGAAAATACTTGCAGATATAAACAGACTGAAGGAAATTCAGTATGTTACTAAGTGAATATCTGTCAGACCTTGTTAAGCTTATTGATGAGCATTTTAAGACTAATCTTATTATTGATTCTGAACTGACCACTGATTCCAGAACTGAAAAAATAGGCATTATAAAAGGCTCAATAACCTTCTCAAATAATTCCAGACTGATTTTTACAGAATATCTTGACCTTCGGTATAAAGCTAAAAAACTCAATTATTCCTTTCATTATCAAAAACAGGACAGCACATTAATATTCCGCTATGATAATGCCGAGCATAGGCCACCTGTTGATGCATCAGGACACAAACACTTGCCGAGCGGCAAGATAGTCGCTGCGGAACTGCCTTCATTAAAAGACATTTTCACTGAAATTATGGATTTGCTATTATGAGGGAATATCAGGAGATAGGAAGTAACAGCCGCGTCTACACCCTGCACAAGGCTTGCTTCAAGGGAAAAGAGTGGAGCAGATGACTTTTAAGCGATTATAAGGATATTTACCCTACCACATTATACTCCCTGATTCTTATTTTTACACCGAGCTCTTTTGCGATTTCTTCGCATTTCTTAATATCTATCTCCGGCATCCTGACAACTGTTACAGTAACATCAGGTATGACCTTCTTTGCCTCTTTTATAAATTCAATTACTGCTTTGTATGTGTCCATGCCGAATGCAGGCTGGCATATCTTAAAATATTTGTCAGCATCATCTGCATCAAGACTTATGGACATTGAATCAACAATGCCCTTTAACTCAGGAAGGATATTCCTCTTATGAATAAGATTCCCGTGTCCGTTTGTATCTATCCTGACCATCCCTCCTTTTTCCTTTACTGCCTTTGCAACCTCTTTTACAACATCAAGCCTTATTAAAGGCTCGCCATATCCGCAGAAGACAATCTCTTTATATTTTTTGGGGTCGCTGATTGCATCAATCAATTCCTTTGCAGTCGGCTCTTTTTTTAGCCTCAGGTTATGCCCCTTTACAAAATCTGTATAATATCTTACACAGAACACGCATGAGCTTGTGCACCTGTTTGTAAGATTCAGATAAAGTGAATCTCTTATAGGATAAACTATCCTTCCTTCATCCTCTACCTTTCCAATCTTAAAGAGGTTCATTGCATTAAAGGATGTAATCCTTCCAATATCCTCGTATGTAAGTCCCTTTAATTCAGCAAGTTTTTCTGCAACATATTTTACATAGGCAGGTTCATTTCTCTTTCCCCTGACTGGCTGTGGAGCAAGATAAGGACAGTCTGTTTCTATTAAGATATTTTCTATTGGTATTTCCCTTGCTGCATTCATTACATTAACAGCCTTTGGAAATGTGAGTGTCCCTGAAAAGGAGATGTAGAACCCCATGTCAATAACCTTCTTTGCAAGCTCAATCTCTCCTCCAAAGCAGTGGAATACACCGCCAAGATGCTCTGCCTTTTCTTCCTTGATTATCTTTACTGCCTCGTCTCCTGCCTCCCTTGAATGTATAATTAACGGAAGGTTATGCTCCTTTGCAATCTGGAGCTGCTCTCTGAATCTCTTTATCTGTAAATCCCTTGGCGAGTGTTCATAATGATAGTCTAAGCCGATTTCTCCGTATGCAACGATTTTTTTATTTTTTAGGAGTGAGTGGATGGTGGTATATGTTTCTTCAGTGATGTCCTTTACTTCATGGGGGTGTATGCCGAGAGAGGCGTAAATAAAATCGTGTTTCCCTGCAAGCTCAACAGCGCCCTTGCATCCCTTTAAATCAGAGCCGACTGTTATTATATAGCCGACCCCTGCATCCTTAGCCCTTTTTATTGTATCTTCCCTGTCATTGTCAAATGGCTCCATCTCTAAATGGGCATGTGTATCTATTAGCATATCTTATTTTACCTTGCTTCCAGATGGGATCTCTTTTTCAAATGTGGCGAGTGTCAGGATGTCGCCATCTGATGCAGCAAGCACCATCCCCTGTGATTCAATACCCATAAGCTTTGCAGGCTTCAGATTTGCAACAAGGATGATTTTTTTGCCGATTAAATCTTCTGGCGCATAGTGCTTTGCAATCCCTGCAACAACCTGTCTCTTTTCATTTCCCAATTCCACCTGAAG
>JAHFEP010000280.1 GCA_023248415.1 Nitrospirota bacterium | reverse complement strand
TCTGTCAAAAGCCTGTACAAGGCAATCAATGTTGTTGCAACCATAAACAGCGCAGGAAAAAATGTAAATACAGCAGGCTTGCCCTGTTTAATCAGCCAGGCTGTTACTGCAATCAGTCCAAGCGCTGCTAAAAGCTGGTTTGCAGCGCCAAATATGGGCCAGATGCTTAAGAACTTGCTTGTGTATGCAAGATACAGCATTGCAGCTACGCTGACCCCTGCATTAAAATAATATGACCTTAATACGGCAGGAGGGTTTTCAAATATGGTTGACCAGAATTCCTCCATTAACAGCCTGCTTAACCGCACAGCAGTATCCAAAGTGGTAATAACAAAGCCTTCCAGCATCAAGATGCCAAAGATAGCGCCGTATGCCATAGGTATGCCGAGCCCTTTATTAAGCAGCCCTCCCATCCCAAGAGAGAATGCAAGTATTGGGTTTGACATTGAACCATGGGCTGTTGGAAAGACTGTATCTATATAACTTGAGTATGCCATGCCTCCCCCAACTGCTATGATTACTGTTACTGCAAGGAGGGATTCTATAATCATGCCGCCATAGGCTATTGGCCGAGCATCAGATTCACATGACACCTGCTTTGAGACAGTGCCGCTTGCAATAAGCGAGTGGAATCCTGAGATAGCGCCGCATGCAATGGTGATAAACAGAAACGGCCAGAGCAGTCCTAATTTTGCAGAGCCTTCTGCCATATTAAAGGCAGGCGCATTGAGCTGTGTGCCTGCAAGGCCGCCTGCTATTGCGCCGATAATAAGAAAGAATATCCCAAAATATAAAAGGAAGGAATTTATAAAATCCCTCGGCTGGAGCAGCAGCCAGACAGGCGCGCCAGCAGCAATAAAACAATAAACAGATATAATAACCATCCAGAGATTAGGCTTTAATGAAACAGGATAGTATATGCCTGCAATTACAGAGAAGGCAAGAAGGATAATGGATAAAAGAGAGCCATAGTAAAGATTCATATTCCTGCGGTATATCAGATAACCGATTACTGGGGCAAACAAGGTAATGATTATCACAGATGTAGAGGCAATGCCGCCGATTTGAGCGACCTCCTTTCCATCCCTAACAACTGTATAGAGGATGCTGCCTCCTTCAATATTCATGTCCTTTAATGATACTACTGATGTAAGCGCTGTTGCAGTAAGCCCCAAAAATGCGCCTGTTACCAAGACAATCATTGTAAAGGTAAAAGTGATAAATAGAATATATCCAACCCTTCCCATGGCGCTGGATGATATCTGGGCTATTGACTTGCCTTTTTCCTGAAGGCTTATGAAAAGAGCGGAATAGTCATGCACAGCGCCAATGAATATACCGCCAAAAACAACCCAGAGCCAGACAGGCGCATACCCATATATGAGCGCAACTGTAGGCCCGATTATTGGTCCTGCCCCTGCAATGGATGCAAAGTAATGTGAAAATACAATCCCCTTTTTAGCAGGCGCATAATCTACATCATCCTTTAAGGCTACTGCAGGCGTGGTTCTTGCGCTATCCTCTCCCCATGCCCTTGCCAAATAGCTGGAGTAAAATCTGTAGCCAGCATAAAATAAAATAACAGCGGCTATTAATAAAAAAGATATGTTCATCTTTGCTCCTAATCAAAATTTTATAATAGATGGGATAAAAAATACAAGGACTTTCTATCCTTTGATAATTTTTCTTTCTACAAGAATCCCTGAGGCTACAACAGACTCAACACCGCCGCCTGGTATTGTCCAGTGGCCTGTGAGATAAAGGTCTTTAATCGGCGTCTCTATCTGCAGCCTGTTTGCGCCGACATGGTCAATGCCTTGCGCCCAGCCAAATGCAGCGCCTTTATCATTGCCAGTGTATCTTTCAAGCGTCAACGGCGTTGCTGAATCCTGAACTATAATATGATTTGATAGATTCGGTATTATTTGCTCTGCCATTTTGATTAATCTCTCTGCCTCTTTATTTTTACACCCTTTCCAGTTTTCTTTATAATCATAGCCTGCCTTTGTCATTAATATAAGCGAATGACAGCCTTTTGGCGCCATGTCTGGATTTGTTAATGTATATATAATAGTCTCAAAAGAGGCATTGGGAGAGCAGATATCTCTATTAATATCAGAAAATGTTGCCTCAATATCAAAAGAAGGATATGTGCCTATGCTGTGGTTTAAACCCAAGCCCTTTAAGCCCATATCAATGCCAAGATATACAAGAAAGAATGACACAGAAGGCAGGAGGTTTTCAATCTTATCTATAAAATCATGTTTTAGATTCTCCTTGCCAACAAGGTCAAAAAATGTTTTCCTTGCGCTGATATTTGATGCTATCTTTTTTGCACGAAATACCCTGCCATCCTCTGTAACAACACCTGCTGCCCTGTTATCCTCTATAATTATTTTATCAACCTTTGTATTATAGATGATATCTCCGTTATTATTTCTAATTGACTCTGCCAATGCATCAGGAAATTTTTGCGTCAGGCCTTTAACACGATAACCGCCGTTCATTCCGTATGTAATAATCATCGTGCTCATGCCAATAGCAGATACTTTAGACGGCGGCAGACCCATAAACGCGCACCTGTCACAGAGTATTGCCCTTACCTTTTCATCCTGAGCATATTCATCAAGAAGCTCTTTAAAGGTCTTGTTTTTATATTTATGGAATAGTGGATATTTTGCCTCAATGCGGGTATCCCTCCACACAACATCTGCAGGAAGGGTCATTACCACATGATGGAGCTCTTTCATAATAGAAAAAAGTTCGGAGATGCCCTTTGCATCCTTTGGAGAGAGGCTCTGGAGGTCAGAGATAAATAAATCTATATCAGCCTTAACATCAAACCTAAAATCAGGAAACACATCAGTGCGTATCGGGTCAAGTCGTATAAACTCAATCTCCTTTTCCAGCCCGAGCCTCTTTAATGCCTGCCATATCCATCCGCCGTTATTACACCCGCTTATTGCATCAAGCACAGAATCAAACCAGAAGCCTTTTCTCTTAAAGGATGTGGCGTATCCGCCTGGTATGGAGTGCTTTTCAATGACCAGTGTCTTTAAACCGTCTTTGGCAAGCAGAGCACCTGCAGTCAGCCCTCCCATGCCAGCGCCGATTATAATTACATCGTAAATCACACCTCATTAATAACATACTTGTATTTATAAGGCAAGATGTAAGCTATGACAACGGCCTGTCAAAAGAATTATATAGTTCTTTTGCAATAAATGCAGAATTGAAT
>JAHFEP010000279.1 GCA_023248415.1 Nitrospirota bacterium | reverse complement strand
CATCCTGCTCGAGTCCAAATTTATACTCATACTTCACGACATAAATCTGTTTGCTCCAAATCACACGTTTGGTCTTTAGCCATGTGGCCACGACATACCCGATTAGATTCGTGTCAAGAGGTGCTGCAGTAGATATGCCGCATCCTGTGGAGTGATTGGTTATGTGTTATTTTGTTATTGCCTCTACTATTGATATGTCCTTTTTTATCCACTCATTTACTATCGTTGCAACCTCAACGCCTTTTTTCTTTGAAAATTTTCTCAGCACTTCCATCATGTCAGGCTCGATGTAAATAGGTAGATATAGCTCTGCGTCTGGACGATAAAACTTACCTCTCTCTCCTTTGGAAAAATCGTATTCTTTTTTCATTTATTTTCCTCCTGATACTGTCTTGACTCTTTTCTGGTTGCCTTGCGGGCAGAAATAATTCTAATTCTGCAACAGTCAGCATCTAACTGCTGGAAAGTATGTACTACAACCAACAAAATACCATTCCTGTCAAGTCCAATTGTACTTCATATTCGCTATGCTCAATGTCGAAGACAGCTATCATTCTTGGATCAAGAAAAATAGTGGATGCCTGCTCAAAACCAATCCCATGTTTTTTTTCGATTCACTTTTGCTTTATTGGGATCCCAATCAAAATAATAACGCACTTGCTGCTCCCATTTATAGTTCCTTTCTTATTTTACACCCAACAAGTTATTATACACTTTCTGTAGTTTATCAGGCTTTTGGGTTTTTGTAAACAGAATCTGCTCTACAAATTGACAAAAAGTTTATATTTCTATATACTTAGCTGGTCTGATAATATTACTTTATTCATGCATATCACATTTCTGTATATCTCCGTATGATAGATGTCCCTCTCTACATAGCGGCCCGATTTGATGCTATCCTTGGCAGGAAATCGGTTCCTCATGCCTATCAAAATCATTATAGAAAATGATTGCGGAGTCCATTGGATAAATGCAAGATGGGGAGCTTGACAGATACAATAAAAAAGGTAGAATTAGATTAAAGGAGAAGACATGGAAGAAAGAAGAAAATCGCCCCGCATACCATTAAAGGTTCAGGTAAAATACAAGACCCCGAATGCCTTTCTTGCTGACTATGCGCTTAATATAAGCAAAGGCGGCATATTTATTGAAACAGCCAACCCTCTTCCGCTCGGCTCGTCTGTAGACTTTCAGATTCTCTTTCCTGACACATCAAAACCTGTAAAAGGCACAGGCGAGGTGGTCAGGGTATCCATGGGGCAAGGCGAATCTTCTGGAATGGGTATAAGGTTTAAAGACCTAAGCCCAGAGGGCTTGGCAATAGTAGAAAAGATTTTTAAGGACTTCTCAGGCATAAGGATACTTGTTGTAGATGATGCTGCTGTAATGCGCCGCCTCTTATCCTTCTGGCTGAAAAAGATTATCAAGTGCGAAATTACAGAGGCATCAGACGGTATTGAGGCAATATCAAGGTTAAAAGAAAGATTTGATTTGGTTATTACTGATTTGAGGATGCCGAGGGCAGATGGGCTTAAGGTAATAGAGCATATCAGAGAAAATATGAACGACAGTCTAACACCTATTATCATCATTACTACTGTTGCATCAGGCGATGATAAGGAAAAGGCGCTCATGCTTGGCGCATCAGGCTATATAACAAAGCCTTTAAAATTTACTGAACTTTCAAAAACAGTAAAGGATATGTTCCAGAGCCTTGTGGATATTTCAACAAAAAATATAGAAACTATGCCTGTTATAGGCATTACAATAGATGCCGGCGGCCTGCCTTCAAAGGCAAAGGAGCAAATGGAGCACTACATATTTTTGAAGGAAGCGTATGTAAATGCAGTTGAGGAAAACGGAGGCATACCGCTTCTTCTGCCAATTACAGCAAATAGCGAATTGATTGAGCATTATACTGAGATGATTGACGGTCTGCTTATTACAGGCGGCAATTTTGATATTGACCCGCGATATTATGGAGTAGAACTTTCCAGCAAGGTTGGTGAGATTAAAGAAGAGAGGACTGCCTTTGAAATGGCAATGGCAAAACATGCCCTTGACAAAGACATGCCTGTATTAGGGATATGCGGAGGCATGCAGCTTTTAAATGTCCTGACAGGCGGCACGTTGTATCAGGATATTCCAAGCCAATTAAAGGATTCTATAAATCACCAGCAAAAGGGGCCGAGAGAAGTTCCGTCTCATAGTGTAAAGGTAATGGATAACACCAGATTCTTTAAGGCAATAAACAGCGATTCAATAATGGTCAACAGCGCCCATCACCAGGCAGTAAAGGATGTGGGTAAGGGCTTGGCTGTAAATGCTGTTGCAGAAGATAATGTAATTGAAGGCATTGAAAGCACAAACCACAGGTTTGTAATCGGCGTTCAGTGGCATCCTGAGGCATTGTATAAAACGAGCAAGGAGGCAGAGGCATTATTTAAAGAATTCATAAATGAGTGTGCGGCTAAGAAATAATCTCTTTTGCAGTATTCAGATGTTTCCTGATTCCAACAATATCCTTTATCTTTTTTAAATCCGCAGCAGTATCTTTTAGAAAACGCTTTTTAACAGCCTCAATCCTCTCTATTGATTCATCAATCCTCTTTTCAGTGATGATGTTATCCTTAACTGCTTTTAATACAGCATCTCTCACTTCTATCTGTCTTACGTGGTCTTTGCAAACAAGGATAATATCTGCGCCTGCACTCAATGCAGCTATTGCAGCATTGCCTGTCTTGTAATTGTCAGAGATTGCCTTCATCTCAAGGTCGTCTGTTATAACCAGACCATTAAAGCCGAGCTCCTTGCGCAGAAGGTCGTGGATTATCTTGTTAGAAAGTGTTGCGGGATATTTTTCATCAAGTCCTTTATACAAAACATGGGCAGTCATAACAGCAGAAACACCGTTCTCTACAGCATGAATAAAGGGCAGAAGCTCTATCTCCTTCAGCCTTTCAATGCCGTGCTCAACAACAGGCAGTTGATAATGGGAATCTAATGATGTATCTCCATGCCCCGGAAAATGCTTGCAGCAGGCAATAACGCCGTTATCCTGTAAGCCTGCTATAACAGCAAGACCAAACCTGCTTACACTATTTGGGTTGTCACTGAAGGCACGTTCATTAATAACAGGGTTTTGTGGATTTGTATTAACATCAAGCACAGGCGCAAGATTCATATTTATGCCGACAGCATTAAGCTCCTTTGCTGTGATTTCGCCAAAGGCATAGGCAAGC
>JAHFEP010000008.1:24319-27900 GCA_023248415.1 Nitrospirota bacterium | reverse complement strand
AATTTAAAATTTAAAATTTACAGTTTTAACTTTACAATATGTCTTGTTATTATTTTGTTATCACTTTCCTGTGCAGGACCGAGGAGGGCAGGCTATTACAAAGAAGGTTATACTGAGCGCGGCCTTGCTTCATGGTATGGAAAAGATTTTCATGGCAGGAAGACTGCAAATGGCGAAGTATACGACATGTACAAATTAACAGCAGCCCATAAAACCCTTCCGCTTGGTGTATATGCAAGGGTAACAAATTTAGAGAATGGAAAAGAGATAAAGGTAAAGGTAAATGACAGGGGCCCCTTTATAAGGGGCCGTTTTTTAGATTTATCTTATGGCGCTGCAAAAGAGCTTGGAATGGTTGAGGCAGGGGTCGGCAGGGTGGAGTTAGAGATAATTGGAAATGTGCCATATCAGCCAGCAAAGGCTACAGGCTCTGCAAAAATTAGTTCAGGTTCAGGTTTGTTTACAATTCAGGCTGGCGCCTTTGTGGAAAAGGAAAATGCAGCAAGGTTGAAGTCTCTGCTGGAAAACAGGTATAAAGACGTCTACATAGTTTCATATGATACTAATATCCAGAAATTTTATCGTGTAAGGGTAGGGGCATTTGAAAACGAAAAGGATGCCATTAAAACAGCCAATGAACTTGAGTCACAGAATTATACAACATTTATTACTGTAAGAGAGTAAAAGGAGTAGGTATTGGGACATAAAGAGCACAAAGAAAAGGCAGTAAAAAATGTTAATTGTATGGTCATAACAGTGAGTGATACAAGGACAGAGGAGACTGATACAAGCGGAAAATTAATACAGAGGCTTTTAAAAGAGAATGGCCATTCCATTGCACATTATAAGATTTTAAAAGATGTGCCTGTTCTTATAAGAGATACTGTTGCAAATGCAATAGCAGACAATAATCTTCATGCTATTATAATCAATGGAGGCACAGGCATCTCAAAAAGGGATACAACCTTTGAGGCAGTGGACAGCCTGCTTGAAAAGAGATTAGAAGGGTTCGGGGAGCTTTTCAGATTTCTCTCTTTTCAGGAAATAGGCTCTGCAGCAATGATGAGCAGGGCATCTGCGGGAGTGTATATGGGAAAGGTTATAATCTCCATTCCAGGTTCAGAATCTGCTGTAAGACTTGCAATGGAGAGATTAATACTCCCTGAGCTTGGACATATTATTTGGGAGATAAACAGGTAAAATAGTAAGTATTCTCACAAGTTTTTTTGAGAGGTCTTTATGGAACAAAGAGAGCCTCAAAAACAGATACCAAAGGCTGACAAGCGGAGGTCTTTAAGGACGCACATGCTTGTCCTTAAGGTTCATGGTAAATACCGCAGCAAGGCCTTTTTTGGCTATGCAAGGAACATAAGTCAGGGCGGTCTGTTTATCTCATCTTTTACACCAAAGCAGATAGGCGAAAAATTTCCCATTGAATTTACCCTTCCCGGAACTGATATTACAATCAACTGCACAGCAGAGGTTATGTGGTCAAGGCGATTTGACCCTCAGATGCACTTAAAGGCAAATTATGAGCCAGGCATGGGCCTCAAATTTCTTGACCTGATAGAAGAAAAGAAGAAGCTGATTGATGATTGGGTGAAGAAGGGGGGATGAAAAAGATATGCCCTTCAACCTCTGAGCGCCTCTGCTACAGCAGGATAGATAATTTTGCCTTTTGAGATGTTTACACCCTTTGCAAGCGCAGGATCCTCTTTAAATATATTTAAACCTTTATCCGCAATCTTTTTAATATATGGAAGTGTTGCATTTGTTAATGCAAAGGTAGATGTTCTCGGAACTGCACCGGGTATATTTGTTACTCCATAGTGTATTACTCCATCAACATCATATACAGGATTTGAATGTGTTGTCGGCTTCATGGTCTCAATACAACCGCCCTGGTCTATAGATATATCAACAATAACAGAACCCTTTCTCATCCTCTTTACCATTTCTTTTGTAATTAGCACAGGCGCCCTTGCACCTTTAATAAGCACAGCGCCAATAACTAAGTCAGATTCAATAACTGATTTTTCTATATTATACGGATTTGATGCGAGTGTCTCTATCCTGCCGCCAAATATATTATCAATAACTCTAAGTTTGTCAAGCCCTCTGTTGATAATTGTTACATCAGCGCCGATTCCAACTGCTATTTTTGCTGCATTTATGCCAACAGCGCCTGCGCCGATAATTGTAATCTTACCCCTCTTTACACCAGGAACACCTCCAAGCAGTCTTCCCATACCGCCTGCAGGTTTCATTAAATATTGAGCGCCAATCAGCACAGAGAGCCTTCCTGCAACCTCGCTCATAGGTGTAAGTATCGGCAGGGTTCCGTCTGACAGCTCCACTGTCTCGTATGCGACAAAGATTGCACTTGTCTTTATAAGGGCGTTTATCAGTTCTTTGTCTGCTGATAAATGGAGAAAGGTAAAGATGGTATGATGCTCTTTTATTAATGAATACTCTGCTGACAGAGGCTCTTTTACCTTGACTATCAGTTCCGCATTATCATAGACCGCTTTTGCATCCTCTGCAATCTCTGCCCCTGTTTCTTTATACTCATCATCTGTAAAACCGCTTCCAATACCTGCGGACTTTTGTATAATAACCTTATGGCCGCTCTTTACAAGAATGCCTGCGCCAGAAGGAATTAACGCCACGCGATATTCGTTATCCTTAATTTCTTTAGGGATACCGATAATCATTGACTGCTTTTTTACAACTATTTGTGAATAAAGTCAATGCAAATGTTCAATATTATTTTTGAACTCTACTCAACCAGCGCTAAGATGGCCATGATTCCCACTCCCAGCATTATTGAAATAAGCTGCCATAAGGATCTTGATGCCCTGACCTCGTGGTGAAGTTCGGGGATAAGATCAGAGCCTGCGATATATAAAAAGCCCCCTGCTGTGATCGGCAGCAGCGCTGCAGTATAGCCTTCAATATGCGTTCCTATGGCCAGTGAGATGATTGCGCCAATGGCTGCAACAGAGGCGGACATAAAATTAAAGAGCAAGGCCTTTTTAATAGGGAGCCCGCCGTGAACAAGCACGCCAAAGTCTCCAATCTCCTGCGGTATTTCGTGCAAAATAATTGCAATTGTTGTTGTGATTCCAATAGGGATACTTACTATATAACTTGCTCCAATAAGCATCCCGTCTATAAAATTGTGCACACTGTCGCCGATTAGGTTCATTGTCACCAAAGGATGCGGATGCTCCTCAGATGTAGGTATATGGCAATGCCTCCAGCGTATGAATTTTTCCAATACAAAAAAGAGGAGAATTCCAAAAACAATAAACAGGGATGTTGTCAATTTTGTGCCGAGTTTTTCAAACGATTCTGGAAGAAGGTGAATAAAGGCATCGCCAAACAAGCCGCCAACGGCAAAACTCACAAGAAAGAGCAGCATTTTGTTAAGCCTCTCCCTGTCAAATAAAAGGGTTAGAATACCAACAAAAGATATTGTGCTGACCAATACTACACTGCCAATTGTGTATAACCAGAGTTCCATTATTTACCCCGTTAGAAGGCCCCGCCCTTTCTAACGGGGTTTACTAAAAAACCTG
>JAHFEP010000008.1:13507-24309 GCA_023248415.1 Nitrospirota bacterium | reverse complement strand
AAAAGCGAAAGTACCACACTTATAATAATTGATGTAACAATTGGAAAATAGAAATGGAAATTTTCCCTTTCAACTACAATATCACCAGGCAGCCTCCCAAGCGGCAGAAACTTTCCCCCAAACTGCCAGATAAGACCGAGTAATATTAAAATGATGCCGCCGATTATTAGTAGCTTTGCTATATTGATATTTCGCCCCCTTGACCATAATATACCACAACTCGTTTAGCTTTCCAAAATAAATCTGTTATAGGCCGTCAGCCTTATGGCACATGCCGCACTTATTTGTATATGGTATAGGCATTGCCTTTCCCGGCTCAACATCTTTGACACCAGCATTATCCTTCCTCGGCACATCAAAGATATGGGATGTAATATCATTCATCCAGTAATTTTTAGCATCTTTGCCTGTTAAACCCTTTCCGAAACCTGCGCCTGTCTGCATTGTTTTTGCTGCATGGCAGTCAATGCAGTTTATTGCGCCCTTTTCAGCAAAGCCGATTTTTGCCTGCATGTGCATCTTGATATCTGTTTTATCCTTATGGCATGTTGCGCAGAGAGAGTTCTTGTCATCCCTTACATCTGCGCGCATCTGGTGTTTAATCCCTGCCATGCCATGAGGATTATGGCAGTCAGTGCAGGATAGAATCTGATTGCCGTTTCTGTATTTTTTTGACTTAATAAAATCAGTATACTGCTGGTGGTGTGATTTTGAATGGATGCCATCTGCCCAGTAGTCGTTTTGCCCGGCATCCTCTCTGGATGTATAATTCACCAAAAACTCATTCCTGCTCATGCCAGGCAGCATCATCTTGTAATCCTTATTTATTGGCTGCTCGTTATTGGTGATACCGAGAGGCCTGCTGTGGCACTGGCCGCAGATGATGCTTGACCTCTCTGGCGACAGCTTGCCGGGGCTTACAATGGTTACTGCCCTCTTTGCAATCGGCGCCTTGATATGTTCAGAACCTGGACCATGACAGACCTCGCATCCAATGTTAAGTTCATTTGGGATACCATCTCCGTCAATATCAAGCTCTCCATTCGGGTCATTTACTGCGCCTGCTATATAATCATCACCCTCATGTTTAAGCGTATATCCTGTATAATGGCATGATGCGCACTCTGCCTCAAATGCCTTCTTTTTTGGCGGGTCTGTCAGCTTTTTTGCCTCTTCATTATAGAGCCAGTCAGCATGATAATCCCTCCATGGCTTTCTTGTTCTGTCTCCAAAACCCTCGTCTCCCATTGTATTAAACTGCAAGAATGGGTAATAGTTTTTCCCAACCTTAAAAAGATACCTCTGCTTGTACAGTCCTCCGCCGTATGTTAAATCAATCGTATAAGTCCTTGCAGGGTCAGATGCGTCTTTCATGTTTTCTGTCTTGAATTTTAGTTTCCCATCTTTGTCTTTAAAGAATGCAGCAGTAAGGCTTACAGATGCAGGGTCTGGAGGCATCTTGTCTGAGACCATGTATTTGTCAAAGCCTCTTGTCTTGTCAAAATTATAGAAGTAGAATTTCATGCCTGCCTCAAGTTTTTTCAGGCCGTTGTCAAGCTCAGGAAAGTCGGATGAGTCCTGAAGCTTGCTGTCCTTGCCAGCAGCCCTGATGCCGAGCTTATGTAGCGTCTTTTTCTCAGTCTCGTATGCCTTGTGGCAAAGAAGGCATTTTGAACTTCCAGCATATGTTGCAGTTGAAGGAGGATTACCTGATATAAGAATCTTTATTGTCTTACCCCTTAATTCAGATGCGTCCAATGACTTATTGGATTTATCGCCCCCTGGCAGGTGGTTTTTGTCAGAAGGTTCAACATAGATAAAATATTTTCCATCAGGAAACTTTGCAATCTTAAAATTTCCCTTAGCATCTGTTACAGCCTTTGTATATTTATCCTTATTGGCAGATAGGTTGTCTTCAAGCGGCTCGTCATTTTTTGAATCCCTTTTAATCTCTATCTTTGTCTTTGCCATTGCCTCAATATCAGCAGCAGGTATCAGATATACAGTTGCCTTTGCTATTGCCTGTCCAGAGGCATCTGCAACCTGACCTTTTAATGCGCCATCACCTGCCTTTAGCGCCTCTGTGTGAATGCCATAAATCAATATTAAGACAGATATAAATAAAGATAAAAACAGTGTTAATACAATCTTCAACTTCATGTTAGCCTCCTTGTTAAAAGATTTTTAATTTAAACTCCTGTTGAAGATTCTTGTAATTTCACATCACCTCCTTATGAGCATTGTAAATTCTTTTGTTTGTCATTGCGAAGCAATCTCTTATTGATAGTGTCTCTCCAATTCCGATGCATGCATTGTTCCAACAGCGTCTGCATTCTTTTCAAGCCAGTTGCTGATACTTGTCTCGCCTCTTGGTTTTTCTTTAGAAATTAAAAGATTGGACATCAGGCCATCAATTTCATCTTCTGTTAATAGGATATCTTTAACTATATAGCCGATTAATTTTGAAGCAGAAAATGCTGCTTTTGGCGGCAGATAGACAATCCTTGCCTTGCTTTTAATCTTTTTTGCAATGAGCTTAACCAATTCTTCAAAGGTATAAATCTCCGGGCCTGCTGCATCAATAATCAGGTTTTCATTTTTATTAGCAGCATCTATTGCAATATCAGCCAGGTCCTCAACAAAGATTGGCTGGAGTTTGTATTCGCCTGTTCCCGGGATAGCAAATACAGGAAATTTTCTTAGCAGCCATGTAATGTTATTTATCAGAATATCCTCAATGCCAAAGGTTACAGTCGGCCGTATAATGGCATAGGAAAGTCCTGAATCAATGATTGCCTTTTCTATTATCCCTTTTCCCTTGAAATAAGGGAGGGGCGAATCCTCATCCGCATTTGTGATGCTGATATGAACAATCCTCATAATGCCAGCCTCTTTTGCCGCCTTAATCAGGGTCTTTGTATGCTCAACTGCCTTTTCAAATGTAAGTGAGCCGTGAGGAAAGCGAATCCAGTAGGTGTTATATAAGATGGCCGCTCCTTCAAGGCTTTTTATCAGCTCCTTTGGTTTTTCAAAGTTAAACGGAAAGACTTTGACACGGCTGCCAAAGGGATTAGGCCTTTTTGGATGGCCTGTAAGGGTCATCACATTTTTACCCATTGATAAAAGCCGCTCTGTTATGTATTTGCCTGTGTAGCTGAAGGCGCCTGTTACAACATTTAATTCAGAGGTTTTCATAGGCGAGTACCTCAATGTTTGAGATTTACAACTGCTTTTAAAGAAGTTTGTGTATTGTTCTTAATTTATATAAATCTGATATCTGCTGTTGCATTTTTTAAAATAAATACCCTTTCCATATTGCTTTGAGGGTCTGATGGAAAGGTAAAAAAACCGCTTCTTTCAGGGGAATACCCTGATGTATAGCCTGTGATAGTTTCACCATCTTTAAAACGGATCATTATCCTTTTACCGAGGCCGATTCTTTCTGCATTATCCTTTTCCTTATACTCTTTATTTCCATCAAAGTTCTTGACAAAAAATATTCCCTTAAGCTGAAGGATATCAATTTCAGCGACCTTTCCTGTATCTTTTTCTCTTAAATGGAACTTGTTCTTATTTGGAAAAAAATCCTCTGTAAACCCCTTCGTTATCCCTCCATTAAGAAAGTGCAGAACAATCTTATTATTATTTTGCATAAAAGTTCCTCCTTTCTAATTATGTATGTGATTATGTCATATATTGGAATATGTTTAACTAATACCATTATATATTGATAGAAATTGCCCTGTCAAACCTTTTCTTGCAGTTCTTTCGGGATGAGTTTTTGTATTGACTTATCTAAGAGAATTCCTATATACTCCTTTTTTTATTGAAGTTATTTTATGACAGGTGTGGATTGTGAAAGAGACGTTATCCAATATCCTTTATAATGCTTTAACAGAGGCAAAGGAAAAAGGCGAACTTAAAATTAAGGATGAGCCTTTGATTGTCCTTGAGATTCCAAAGGATGAGACAAAGGGCGATATTGCAACTACTATGGCAATGGCTATTGCCTCTGCAGAAAAGAGGAATCCAAGAGATATTGCCCAGATTATTATTAAACACATCAAAGATGAAGCCGGTATAATAGATAAGATTGATGTTGCAGGGCCTGGTTTTATAAATTTTTTTTTAAAGGATGGATATTATCATCAGCTCTTAAAACAGATTGATAAACAAGGAAAAGACTACGGCAGGATAGATATTGGAAAGGGTGAAAAGGTTCAGGTAGAGTTTGTTAGCGCTAATCCAACAGGCCCGCTTCATGTGGGGCATGGAAGGGGCGCTGCTGTGGGCGATGCGCTTGCCAATATCCTCAAGGCAGCAGGGTATGATGTTGTAAAAGAGTATTATATTAATGATGCAGGAAGGCAGGTTTATATACTTGGTGAGTCTGTCAGGCTGCGCCTTGATGAACTGCATGGCAAAAAAGTAGATTTTCCTGATGATTATTATAAAGGTGAGTATGTAAAAGAGATAGCCAAGGATTACATTGCAAAGGTAGAAGAAAAAGGTATATTGCTCGGCACATTTCAGGAGTTCGCATGTGAGGCAATGCTAAAGGACATTAAAAAAGACCTCAAGGATTTTGGCATTGAGTTTAACAGATGGTTCAGCGAGAATAAAGAATTGCATGATAAAGGTTTGGCGCTGACTGCAATTCATGAACTTGAAAAGAAGGGTTTTATTTTTGTAGAGGATGGCGCCAAATGGTTCAGGACTACACAGTTTGGAGACGATAAAGACCGGGTTCTAATTAAGGCTGACGGGCAACTAACATATTTTGCATCCGATGTTGCCTATCACAAGGAAAAAGCTGAACGTGGTTTTTCAACAATAATCAATGTGTGGGGGGCTGATCATCATGGGTATGAGGCTCGTGTAAGGGCTGCCTTAAAGGCATTTGATTATAATGACCGGAATCTTAAAATAATATTCATCCAGCTTGTCAAGCTTTTAAGAGGCGGCGTGCCTGTGCCAATGGGAAAGCGGGAAGGCGAGTTTGTTACCTTACGGCAGGTTATGGATGAGGTTGGCAGCGATGCAGCGCGGTTCTTTTTTTTGATGAGACGTTCTGACAGCCACCTTGATTTTGATTTGGAGCTTGCAAAGAAGCAGTCAAGCGAAAACCCTGTTTATTATGTCCAGTATGCCCATGCAAGGCTGTGCAGTGTAGAAAGGCAGGCAGTTGAGAGGGCAGTAAAGATTCCAGTTGCAGATAGTGTTGACTTTGGGTTGTTAAAGCTTCCTGAAGAAAGGAATATAATGAAGCAGATTGCCTTGTATCCAATAACCATTGAAGGAGCTGCAAGGGCATTGGAGCCGCACAGGATTACATTCTATTTGCAGAATCTTGCTGGTCTGCTCCATAATTATTATTTTCATCATCGTATTATCACAGATGATAAGGCATTGACTGATGCAAGGCTTGTATTAGTGAAGGGTGTGAGGCAGGTTATAAAAAATGCCCTTGATATACTTGGGATAAAAGCACCAGAGAAGATGTAAAAACACATTTAACCCCTCTGGCTAAATGTGTGTGATAATTATTTAGGACAACTTGTGGAATTTAAGATTATAAAAAAGGAGGCAAAAACAGGGGCAAGGCTTGGCAAGATTACTGTTTCGCATGGCGAGATAAATACACCTATATTTTCACCAGTAGGGACAGCAGGCATAGTAAAGACATTATCTAAGGAAGACCTTGTCTCACTCGGCGCTGAGATGATATTATGCAATACATATCATCTGTTTTTAAGGCCAGGGCATGAGCTGATAAAGAGGCTCGGCGGCTTGCATAAGTTTATATCATGGGATAAGCCGATTTTAACAGACAGCGGCGGGTTTCAGGTCTTTAGCCTTGGAGAGCTCAGGAAGATAACAGAGGAGGGGGTGATATTTCAATCGCATCTTGACGGCGGCCAAAAGCATTTTATTACACCAGAAACAGCAATTGAGATACAAGAGGCGCTCGGCGCTGACATAATAATGACCTTTGATGAGTGCATCCCCTATCCTTCTACTTATGACTATACAAAGACATCCATGGAGATGACAACAAGATGGGCAAGGAGGTGTAAAGAAAGATATGGGCAAAGGGCAAAGGGCAAAGGGCAAGAGGAAAAACCTTTAGCCTTCAGCCTTCAGCCTTCAGCCTTATTTGGCATTGTTCAGGGCGGCTTTTTTCAGGACTTGAGAAAAATTAGCGCAAATGATATAGTAGACATTGGTTTTGACGGCTATGCAATAGGCGGTCTTAGTGTAGGCGAGACAAAACCGCAGATGTATGAGACAATAGATACAGTAATGCCGTATCTGCCTGAAGATAAACCAAGGTATATAATGGGCGTTGGCACACCAGAGGACTTGATTGAGGGTGTAATGCGCGGGGCAGATATATTTGACTGCGTAATGCCAACAAGACATGCAAGAAACGGCTCGCTCTTTACATCAGAGGGTATAATAAATATAAAGAATGCGCCTTACACAGAAGACCCAGAGCCTCTTGATAAGAACTGCGGGTGTTATACATGCAGGAACTATTCAAGGGCATATTTAAGACATCTTTTTATGGCAAAGGAGATGTCAGTTTTGCGGTTTAACACAATACATAATCTGTATTACTATCTTAACCTGATAAAGGATATCAGGGAGGCAATTAAAGAGGACAGATTTTTAGAGTTTAGGAAAGAGTTTTATAAAAATCGGAGGGAAACAGATGGAACAGTTTTTATTAATTAGCAATGCCTTTGCTGCTGGAAGCATTGGCGGCGGTTTGCCAGAGAGTGCAAGTCCGTACATGAGTTTAATACCATGGGTTGTTATCTTTGCTATCTTTTATGTTGTGATGATAATGCCGCAGATGCGAAAACAGAAGAAACATAAGACATTCCTTGAAGGGTTAAAAAAGGGCGATAAGGTGGTAACTTTAGGAGGCATAATAGGCACAATAGAGTCTATTTCAAACACCACTGTAATGCTCCGCATAGCAGAGAATTGCAAGATAAAGATATTGAAGGATACTATAGCAGGGTTCAAGACAGAGGAGGAGTAAATAGTAGGGGCATGCCCTGCCCTGCCTGTGGTAGCCGCAGGCTTTAGCCTGCGGAAAGAAGGACAGGCGTCCCGCCTGTCAGAGGAAATAACATTTCCCCCTTTTTTAAAGGGGGACTAAGGGGGATTATAGCATGGGCAAGTTCCTGTGCCTCACAAGATAATCTTCCCTAACCCCTCTTTAGAAAAGAGGGGGATATAGGGCGATTCACCGAATCGCCCCTACATTTAAAAAAGAAATAATGACTAAACTTACTTTAGACGATTTAAAAAATAATAAAAAGATTCGTATATACCTTGAAAAGGCAGATGCACACCTTGCAGGCATTGGATATACAGAGCATGGCTTGAGACATGCAAACATTGTCGGCAAGAGGGCGCAGGATATTCTTTTAAAATTGAATTATAAGGATGGCGATGCAAGGCTTGCTGCAATTGCCGGCTTTCTGCATGATATTGGAAATATGGTTGGCAGGGTAAATCACGGCCAGGCAGGCGCACTCCTTGTTAAATCCATACTTGAAGATATAGGCATGGATATAGAGGATGCAGTATTAGTGATGAGCGCAATAGCAAACCATGAGGAGGACACAGGCGACCCGACAAATATAGTTTCAGCATCTCTTATTATTGCTGATAAGTCCGATGTCCACCGCTCAAGGGTGAGGAATCCAAGCCTTATCTCAGCGGCATTGATACTTGATAATAAGATGGATCCAATGTCAGTTCCTGGCGGAACAACAATGGGCTTTTATGATATCCATGACAGGGTGAATTATGCTGCAACAGAATCTGACTTAAAGATTGACCCGATTGAAAAGTCTATTGTCTTAGATCTTACCATTGACACAAGGATTTCAGGTGTTATGGATTATTTTGAGATATTCTTATCACGGATGATAATATGCAGAAGGGCGGCGAAATTTCTCGGCTGCGATTTTCATCTTGTAATAAATAATGTAAGGCTGTCATAGAGGAGGTTTTTAATGCAAAAGGATTTTAGATGGAAGCTGATTCTTATTCTGATTGTTCTTGGTATTTCAATATGGTATGCCCATCCATTGGATAAAAAGATTAATCTTGGCCTTGACCTTCAGGGCGGAATGCACCTTGTTCTTGGCGTTGATGCTGAAAAGGCTGTTGAAAGCAGTGTAAGCAGGAACCTTGGCGATATAAAGGAACTCTTTAGCCAGAAAGACATTCAGACAGAGTCTATTATTAAAGAAGGAAACAAGATTGTTATCAAGACAAAAGGCAAGGATGACGAAGAAAAGGTCAGGAAGAGTATAGGCAATGAATATCCTTCCTTAGATGTGAAGGCATCGGATAACAGGATTGAGCTTTCTATGACCAATAAGGAGATTAATAATATTAAGGAACATGCTGTGCTTCAGGCGCTTGAGACAATAAGAAACAGGATTGACGAATTTGGCGTTGCAGAGCCTACAATACAAAAGCAGAGCGAATCGCAGATACTTGTTCAGCTTCCCGGAATAAAGGATATTGAAAGGGCAAAAAAACTTATAGGCAGGACCGCATTGCTTGAATTTAAGGTTGTTGATGACGAAGGTGATTTGGGCAAGGCATTAAAAGGCGAGATTCCGAATGGTGATATAATAGCCTATGAGAAGAAAGCGGATAAAGAGAGCGGCAAGGCGGACAGAATGCCTTATCTATTAAAGGATAAGACCTTGATGACTGGCGATGCAATATCCAATGCACAGGTAAGCTTTAACTGCGGTGATAAGACACCGCCCTGCATTGCCCTTACCTTTAATCCGCAGGGTGCAAGGCTCTTTGAAAGGGTTACAGCAGAGAATGTAAACAAGAGACTGGCAATTGTGCTTGATGGAAATATACATTCAGCGCCTATGATAAACGAGAAGATATCTGGAGGCAGGGCGATTATAACAGGGAGTTTTTCAGATACAGAGGCAATGGATGTTGCCATTGTGCTTCGCGCAGGAGCGCTTCCAGCGCCTATTCAGATACTTGAGGACAGGACAGTTGGCCCCTCACTCGGCAATGATTCTATAAAAAAGGGCGTTACCTCTGCAATCATCGGCGGTATACTTGTTGTTATATTTATGATTATATACTATAAGCTTTCAGGTATTATTGCAAATATTGCGCTTGTATTAAATATTGTAATACTTCTTGGCGCATTAGCAGGTTTTGGCGCTACTTTAACGCTTCCGGGTATTGCAGGTATTATCCTTACAATCGGTATGGCAGTTGATGCCAATGTGCTAATATACGAAAGGATAAGGGAGGAGTTACGCAGCGGAAGGACGCCGCGCTCCGCAGTTGATATCGGCTTTTCAAAGGCCTTTGTAACCATCTTTGATTCAAATCTTACAACACTTATTACAGCCATTGTATTGTACCTATTTGGCACAGGGCCTGTAAAGGGATTTGCAATTACACTGACTATTGGTCTTGTTGCCAGTATGTTTACTGCTGTATTTGTTTCAAGATTTATATTTGATTTAATATTAGGCAGGAAAGAGATTAAGAAGATAAGTATATAATTTATAGGTAAGTAAGGAGTGAATATGGAAATTATTAAACCAGGCACAAAAATAGACTTTGTAGGAAAGATAAAATACGCAACTACCATTTCTATTATTATCATAGCAATTGGCATAAGCGCGCTGATTTTTAAAGGCGGACTGAATTATGGTATTGACTTTGCCGGCGGCACATTGGTTGAACTGAGGTTTAAAAATGAGCCTTCAATTGATAAGGTTCGTGACTCATTAAAAAAGATAGAATTGGGCGAAAGCATAATACAGCAGTTTGGCGACCCAAAGGATATATTAATAAGGGTAGAAAAATCCACTGAGGCGCTTGAAGGTCTTGGCGAGAAGATAAAAAAGACAATTGAAAGCGATTTTCAAGGTGAGAGCATTGAAATAAGAAGGGTGGAGATGGTCGGACCTCAGGTCGGTAAGGACCTTCAATGGAAGGCTATGATGGCAGTATTATATTCTATGATAGGAATAGCAATCTATGTTGCATGGAGGTTCCAGTTTAAATGGGGTATCGCGGCTATTATTGCCTTAGCGCATGATGTTTTAATTACAATAGGCATCTTTGCCATAACAGGAAAAGAGTTCACACTCCCTGTGCTTGCTGCAGTTCTTACAGTCGTTGGTTATTCCATAAATGATACCATAGTTATCTTTGACAGGATACGCGAAAATATGAGGCTAAAGTCAAAAGAGGGTTTTGAATCCATAATAAATATAAGTATAAATGAGACACTCAGCAGGACATTTCTTACTGTACTGACAGTTTTAATTGTTCTCCTCGCGCTTTTTTTATACGGCGGCGAGATTATCCACGATTTTGCCTTTACCATGCTTGTTGGTATTACAACAGGGACCTTTTCAAGCATATACATAGCCAGTCCTATACTTATACTCTGGAAGGAAAAGAAGAAAAAATAATAAATTCCATATTTGTAAATTGTTTGACAATATCAATTTGTTAAGATAAGATAGGAATAGTTTTAAAAGGAGGGTACATTAATGGAAACTGTATTGATTGCCTTTGCTGCTGCCCTTGCTATTGCTGTCCCTGCTATTGCCACTGCATGGGCCCAGTCAAAGATAGGCTCTGCCGGCGCAGGCGCTATGGCAGAAAAACCAGAGGTAAGCGGAACCATTATCGTCCTTCTGGCCATTCCTGAAACAATGGTCATACTCGGCTTTGTTGTTGCTGTTATGATTATTCTCTACTTGAAGTAA
>JAHFEP010000008.1:9704-13407 GCA_023248415.1 Nitrospirota bacterium | reverse complement strand
CTTAAATGTCTCATCAGGATTTAATAAATGCGCTTCTGCAGGACGGAAGCCGTCAGTGCGGGCAGATTATTGAGAAGGCAAGGGCTGATGCAGAAGATATAATTAAAAATACAGAGAAGGAGATTGAACAACGGAAGAAGGTTCATCTTAATAAGATTGAGGCAGATATTAAGATAAAGTCCATGCAGATTATAAACAGGGCAAAGCTCAATGCAAACGGCAAAATACTAAAGGCAAAATATGAGGTTATAGAGAATATATTTCAGAAGGCAACTGAGAGATTTTTTGAGATTAAGAATGAAAACAAATACCTGTCTATTTTTGAAAAACTCTGTAAAGAGGTTTTAGGAGATATTAAAGGGGAGACAAAAGTTATAATGGACAGGGAAGATGCAAGCCTGTTTAAGAAGCTCTTTTTAGATGTTAAGGCTGAACTCGCTCCTGTTAACACCTCAAAGGTTTTTGGCATTGAGCTGATTACGAAGAATGGTTCTGTGATAATAAAGAATACTTTAAATTCCCGCCTTGAAAAGATTAAGCCTGAGCTGATGCTTGAACTAAACAATCTTCTCTTTGGTAAAATTTGATGACTGATTATTCCTATATCAATGCAAGGATAAGGGGCATGAAGGGGAGGCTTTTAAAGACCTCTGAATATGACGAATTGTTTGTAATGCATGACCTTTCATCAGTTATCCTCTTTCTCTCTAATTCCACTTACGGCAGGTTTATTGTTGACGTTGAAAAGGCAGGTATAAATGAGATGGAGGAGGCGCTAAGGAGGGAACTTTCAGATACATTGAAAAAGATTTATGCTCTTGCTGAAGGGGACATAAAAAGACTTCTTGAGATATTGCTCGGCAGATGGGATGTATATAACATAAAGACCATCCTGCGAGGCAGGCATGTCAATAAAACACCAGAAGATATAATGCCTCTTTTAATTGCAACAGGGGTATTTTCTGAAACCCTGTTAAAGGAGCTGTGCCTGCAGGAGGATATAAAAGGCATTGCTGCTCTGCTGATTACATGGAGGTCTCCTTACGGTTATTTGATTCAGGAAGGCATCAAAGAATATAAGGAGAGCGGCGACATATCCTTTATTGAATTAAGGCTTGATAAGTTCTATTTTGAAGATTCGCTGAAAAGGCTTAATAAGAATAGGGAGGCAGATTATTATGTATACAGCATGCTCTCCTATCAGATAGACATGCTTAATATTATTACTTCGCTGAGAATGCTTAAAGAGGAGCGGCTTAAGATATATGCTGATGAATATTTTATTAAAGGAGGCTATGCCTTCTCAAAAGAATTGTATCAAAAGGTTATAAAAGAAAGGGAGCTTGAGGCAGGTTTAAGATTATTAAATACAATAAAATTCCGCCGCAGATTCAAGTTTACAGAGGAGGTTTTTTTTGAGATAACAGACCTGCCTGACATGGAACGGAGACTGGAGATGGGACTATTTAAAAATGCAAAGAGCATTTCATTGAAAGACCCCTTAAACATCTCTCTTATCATCGGCTATATATGGAAAAAGATTAATGAGGTGATTAATCTAAGGCTGATACTTCGCGGGAAGTTTGTAGATATTCCTGAGGAGAGGCTGAGGAAGATGGTGGTTGTATAATGCCGAGGGTTGCAGTTTTAACAGATTATGACACTGGACTTGGTTTTCAGCTTGCAGGTGTAGAAGTATATAATGCGGGCTCTGCTGCTGAGGCAGAGGCAACCCTATGCAATCTTATACTTGATAAAGATGTAGGCATTATTGCAATTAATGAGGATTTTCTTGACGGGCTTTCTGAAAGGGTTAAAAAAAGGATTGAAGGGAGCAGCCATCCAATAGTGTTTCCCTTTCCCTCTATAAAAAGATGGGAGGAAGCAGCGCCTTCTGAAGAGTATGTTGCCAGATTAATAAGAAGGGCAATAGGGTATCATTTGAAGATAAGGAGATAGATGGAGCAAAGCAGCGTGAAAGGTTCAATCATAAAAGTCTCTGGCCCAGCGGTTGTTGCAAAGGGCATGCTGGGCGCAAAGATGTATGACAGGGTTATTGTTGGCAGCCTTGGCCTGCTCGCTGAGATAGTCCGCTTAGAAGGCGATACAGCAACAATGCAGGTCTATGAAGATACAACAGGCCTTTCTATTGGCGAGGATGTTATAAGCGCTGGCGAGCCGCTTCTATCAGAATTAGGGCCTGGCTTACTTTCCACAGTATTTGATGGTGTTCAGCGGCCGCTGGAGCAGATATATAAAGGACAGGGAGATTTTATAACAAGGGGTGTTGTTGTTCCTGCTTTGCCGAGGGATAAAAAGTGGCCGTTTAAACCCACAGCAAAAAAGGGCGAGGTTGTTAATACAGGCGATATCATTGGCATAGTGCAGGAGACAGAGAATATTCTTCACAAGATACTCGTTCCGCCTGGTATATCAGGCGTAATCAAACAGATAAAAGAGGGGGAGTTTAGTGTTGTTGATACAATCTGCCTGCTTGAAGATGGAAAAAAACTTTCTTTAATGCAGAGATGGCCTGTGCGCACGCCAAGGCCTTTTAAGGAGAAGTTATATCCAAATCTTCCATTTATTACAGGCCAACGTATCTTTGACACACTTTTTCCAATTGCAAAAGGCGGGACTGCAATTGTCCCTGGCGGTTTTGGCACAGGCAAGACAGTTGTGGAGCAGACCCTTGCAAAGTTTGCTGATGCAGATATCATCGTATATGTTGGCTGCGGCGAAAGAGGGAATGAGATGACAGAGGTGCTTACTGAATTCCCTGAACTTATTGACCCATATACAGGACTTCCATTAATGAATAGGACAGTGCTTATAGTAAATACATCCAATATGCCTGTTGCTGCGCGTGAGGCGTCTATCTATACAGGGATTACCATTGCTGAATATTACAGGGACATGGGTTACAATGTGGCATTAATGGCAGACAGCACATCACGCTGGGCAGAGGCGCTCCGTGAGATATCATCAAGATTAGAAGAGATGCCTGGCGAGGAGGGCTACCCAACATACATGGCAACAAGGCTTGCAAATTTTTATGAAAGAGGCGGCAGAATAAGGTGCATTGGCAAAGACGACCGTTACGGTTCTATTACAATAGTTTCTGCAATCTCTCCGCCTGGCGGAGATTTTTCAGAGCCGGTAACCCAGAGTTCCATGCGCATTGCAGGCGCTTTGTGGGCGCTTGATGCAGACCTTGCGCACAGGAGGCACTTCCCTGCTGTAAACTGGATGAGGAGCTTCAGCCTTTATATAGAATATCTGCATGAATGGTACAAGGAAAATATTGCAGATGACTGGAATATATTAAGGCATGAGCTTATGCTCCTTTTGCAAAAGGAGGAGGAGCTTTCAGAGATTGTCCAGCTTGTTGGTATAGACGCCATACCAGATTCAGAGCGGATAATACTTGAGGTGGCAAGGATGATAAGGGAGGAGTTCTTAAGACAGAATGCCTTTTCAGATATTGATGCCTTTTGTCCGCCTGAAAAGCAGTACTGGATGCTTAAGGCATTTTTATTATATTACAGAGAGCTTGAATCAATGCTTAAAAAGGGTCTTGCCTTAGATGATGTGTTGAATCATCCTGTAAGGAATGAACTGGTGCAGATGAAGGAGATGAAGGCAGAAGGTTTCAGAGAAAAGGCGAATGAGATTATAAGCAAATTAAATATGCAAATTGCAA
>JAHFEP010000008.1:6884-9604 GCA_023248415.1 Nitrospirota bacterium | reverse complement strand
TCTGAAAAATATACAGTGATACAGGTTCTTGAAACTACTGTGAGCATGGATGTATCAGGGACATCTGTAAGGTTCAGCGAGTATTCAGCAAAATTAAACCTGTCTTTAGATATGCTTGGCAGAAGGTTCAATGGCATTGGAGAACCTATTGATAATCTTCCTCCAATAATACCTCAAATAATGGGCGATATTGTTGGAATGCCGATAAATCCTGTTGCAAGGGACAACCCTTCTGATTTTATCCAGACAGGCATTTCTACCATTGACGGATTAAACACACTTGTCCGCGGGCAGAAGCTTCCTATTTTCTCTGGCGCTGGCCTTCCTGCAAAGGAGATTGCAAGCCAGATACTCAGGCAGGCAAAGGTTATTGGCGAGGAGAGCAGATTTGCTGTTGTCTTTGCGGCAATGGGCATTACATTCAGGGATGCTGCTTTTTTCCATGAAGAGTTTGAAAGAAGCGGCGCATTGCAGAATTCAGTTATATTCCTCAATCTTGCTGATGACCCGACAATAGAAAGACTCCTTACCCCAAGATGTGCACTGACAACAGCAGAGTTCCTTGCATTCAATCATGACATGCATGTCCTGGTAATCCTGACTGACATGACAAATTATTGTGAGGCATTAAGAGAAATCGGCGCAGCAAGGGAGGAGATACCAGGAAGAAGGGGCTATCCGGGTTATATGTATACAGACCTGGCAACTATATATGAAAGGGCAGGGAGGATTAAGGGCAAAAAAGGCTCTGTTACTCAGTTACAGATATTGACAATGCCTGATGATGATATAACGCATCCGATTCCTGATTTAACAGGCTATATTACAGAGGGACAGATTGTATTATCAAGGGAACTCTATAGAAAGGGGATATATCCTCCAATTGATCCGCTTCCGAGCCTTTCAAGGCTTATGAACCGCGGTATAGGTAAAGAGAAGACAAGGGAAGACCACAGGAATGTCGCTGACCAGCTTTATGCTGTTTATGCAAAAGGAAGGGATTTGCGCAGGCTTGAGGCAATTGTAGGAGAGGCAGGTTTAAGCGAGATGGATAAAAAATTCTTGAAGTTTGCAGATGAGTTTGAAAATAAATTCATAAATCAGGGAAATATTGAAAGAAGTATAAAAGATACCTTGAATTTAGGCTGGGAATTGTTTAATATACTGCCTAAAGAAAGCCTGACAAGGATAAAAACGGAGTTTGTGGAGAAATATTATAAAAAATAGGCAATAGGCAAAGGGCTAAAGGCAGTGGATTCTAATTTTTACCTTTAGCCTAAAGCCCTTAGCCTTTAGCCTGTGACATATTTCTATGGAAAAGGTCAGCCCTACAAGGATGAATCTTCTCATAAAGAAAGACCAGATAGCAATTGCAGAGGATGGTCTTGAGCTTTTGAGGAGCAAGAGGGAGTCCCTTGTTAAAGAATTTTTTGCCATAATGGACTCTGTTGTCTCAGCAAGGGACAGGCTGAGAAAAGAGATGCAGGAGGCAGTGAATAAGCTTACTATTGCCATTGGAATGGATGGAAAGGAGAAGGTTGCCTCTGCTGCCTTTGCCTGTCATAGGGATATTTTGGTAGATATTGTGGAAAGGAATATCTGGGGGACAAGGTTCTCTGAGATAGAATATAAAAAGGTTACACGAAGCCCTGATGTTCGGGGATACGGGCTTGTTTCTACATCTACTTTTATAGATGACAGCGCTGCTGCCTTTGAAAGGGTAATTGATTTAATTCTAAAGATGGTCTCAGAGGAAAACAGGCTGAAGATACTCGGCGAGGAGATTAAGAAGGTAACAAGAAGGATTAATGCTTTAAATGAGGTGATAGTGCCTGAGCTTGGAAAACAGGTTCGGTATATCAGAACAACCCTTGAGGAGAGGGAGAGGGAAGACCTCTTTAGGCTGAAAAGGCTTAAAAGAGTTTAAAATGCAAAATGAAAAATTAAAAATTATGGAACAGAAAAAAAATATTTATATCTAAATTTTGAATTTTGAATTGCAATTTTGATTTTTTAATTTTTATTTTTGAATTGGAATACTATGAGCTACGAAATAAAACTTGATATCTTTGAAGGTCCTTTAGACCTTCTTCTTCATCTTATAAAAAAGAATGAAGTAAATATATACGATATACCCATTGCCCTGATAACACAGCAGTACCTTGAGTATATTGATTTGATGAAGACCTTGAATCTTGATATAGCAGGCGAATTTCTTGTAATGGCAGCCACACTGATACATATCAAATCAAAGACGCTGCTTCCACCTTCAGAGACAGATGAGGATGATGAAGACGGCGAGGATCCGAGGGCAGAGCTTGTGAGGAGGCTGGCAGAATACAAGAAATTCAAGGATGCTGCAATGCTTCTTGAGGAAAGGGAGAACACATGGAGGGATGTATTTAAAAGGGAAGACAGCACAAGCGAGTACGGCGCTCCGGAGCAGGAGGCAATGCTCTTTGACTTCAGCCTCTTTGACCTTGTTGATGCCTTAAAAAGTGTGATTGAAAGGCTGCCTGAAAAAGGCGCTATTGAATTTATAACAGAAGAGCTCTCAGTAAAGGACAGGATGAATGTAATATTAGAGAGGCTTGAGAATACAGAGAGCCTTTTATTTGCAGAATTATTTGATAATGTTCAAACAAAGATGGCAGTAATAGCAACATTCCTTGCGCTTTTGGAGTTGGTGAAGCTGAGGCTTGTGAAGATACAGCAGGTGA
>JAHFEP010000008.1:0-6784 GCA_023248415.1 Nitrospirota bacterium | reverse complement strand
AACTGGGTAAAGAAGCTGAATAAGATAAAGGTATCTACAAAACTCTCAAAGCCTGCAATGGAGACCCTTGCAATAATTGCATATAAACAGCCGATAATAAAGCCTGAGGTAGAGAAGATAAGGGGTGTTGATTCCGGCGGTGTGATAAAGACACTATTGGAAAGAAAACTTATAAAAATCATCGGCAGGATGGACATTGTAGGCAAACCCATGATGTACGGCACAACCCCTGAATTTTTGCAGTATTTTGGCCTAAAGGATTTAACCGACCTTCCTACTTTAAAGGAGTTTCAGGAATTGAAGGAGGAGGAGGTTTCTGTAGCTGCCTCTGCAGAGGCGCCAGATAATCAGCAAGAAACAGTTTAATACTCTTAATATGTCATTCCCGCAGTGCTTCTGAGCGGGAATCCAGTCCTTCGGCAAGCTCAGGATGAGCGGATGTCTGTCTCTGTTCATGGTGAGCCTGTCGAACCATGGATTTCTGCTTTCTATTCAATAGCTTTTTCTGCCTTGACTAAAGACCCCTCTTATGTTTAAATAATGACATGATGAAAAATATAAGTAAATATTCAGTAATCCCACCTTATCCCCCCTTTAGTAAAGGGGGGGTGTGGGGATTACTGAATATTGGTTTCGCCATTTTGATAATTACAGGTGTTATATTTCTTTCTTCCTGTGCAGCTCCAAAGAAGGCTGAGATAAAATCTGCCATAACTGCAGAAAAGAAGGATCTGGAAGAGAAGAAGATAAGGATATCGCATCCTGATGCATATTATCACTTTATTTTAGGGTACAGGCTTGAATTTGAGGATATAAACGCTGCAATCAGGGAGTATAAAACAGCCCTTGAATTTGACAAAGATTCTCCTACCATCCTAACAAGGCTTGCAACCCTCACAGCCCGTAAGGGCCAGTTTGAGGATGCAGTTATATATGCGGAACGTGCCGTACAGGTTGACCCTGAGCATTTTCCAGCCCTGTTGTTATTAGGCGAAATCTATGCCAATACTGAAAAGGCTGATAAAGGCATTGCAATATTCAAAAAGATAATTGAGATAAATCCATATAAGATAGAGGCATATCTTAATCTCGGCCTTTTATATGGTTCTTTAAAGAGATATGCTGAGGCAGAAGAGGTAATCAATAAAGGCATAAGCATAAATCCATCTTCTCCTTTGGGCTATTATTATCTCGGCCGTATTGCCTTTGACAGGAAGAAGATGGGAAAGGCAATAAGTTATTATAAAAAGGCATTAAAGGTTGACCCTGCATTTAAGCCTGCATATATTGGAATAGGCATTGTATATGAGGCGCAAGAGAAATATAAAGATGCAATTAAAGAGTATAGAAGGCTTTTAGATGAGATTGACATGCACGACAGAGAGGCGAGGGGCAGGCTGATACAGCTTTATTTGCAGCAGAATGACTTTAACAATGCCTTGGTTGAACTGGAGAAGGTGTTAGAATTTGACCCGAATAATCCTGATGCCCATCTTAGGATAGGCCTTATATATGTTGAGCAGAAGATGTATAAAGAGGCAGCGGACCAATTTATGCGGGTATTAATGGCAAGGCCGGAGGATGTAAAGGTCAGATATTACCTCGGCACTATATATGAAGAGATTAAAGAATTTGCTCAGGCTGCAAAGGAATATAAGAAGGTTGTTGAATCAGACCCGAAGAATATAGAAGCCCTTACACGTCTCGGCTATCTCTACACTAAGGAGGGAAGGCATGAGGAGGCGCTTAATTATTTCAAAAAGGTGCTGGAGTTTAACCCTGAAAAGGCAGATGCATATCTGTTTATCGGTGTAACATATATCCAGCTTGAGAAATATAATGATGCCATTGATATACTGCAAAAGGGTTTAGCGATTGACTCCAAGCTTGATGAGCTTCATTTCAATCTTGGCGTTGCATACGATAAGTTGAACAAGAAGGAAGAGTGCATTTCAGAGATGAAGGAGACAATAAAGCTCAATCCAAAACATGCAAATGCGCTTAACTATCTCGGCTATACTTATGCAGAGAAGGGTATTAATCTCAATGAGGCAATATCATTAATCAAGAGAGCCCTTGAGCTCAAGCCGAATGACGGCTATTTTTTAGACAGCCTTGCATGGGCATATTTTCAAAAAGGCTGGATAGACGATGCCTTAGAGATACTTGAAAAGGCAATAACAATTGCTGCAGACGACCCTGTTATGTATGAACATCTTGGAGATATATATCTAAAAAAATTAAGGAAGAATGATGCAAAAGAGGCATGGCTGAAATCCCTTGAGATAGACCCAAAGAATGACAAGCTGAAGGTAAAATACAAAGAGTCAAGCTTTGGCGACCCTGATAAAGAAGAGCGGATTAAGTCCAAGTTAAAGGAATTTGAGGAAAAGAAGAAGAAAAAAGAGAAACCTCCAGAAAGCATGGAAGAAAAAAAGATACTCCTTGCAGCATATCAGGTAAAAGAGGGAGATACATTAGAGTCTATTGCTGCAAAGGATGAGGTTTATGGCGACTCAGCCAAGTGGAAGCTTCTGTATGAAGGCAACCGCTCGCAGATAAGGGACCCAAAGATACTCCACCCCGGCCAGATACTATATATACCGCGTGGTGAAAATGGGCAGGAGAAGAAGGAGTAGACACTAATGTCATTCCCGCAGTGTTTTTGAGCGGGAATCCATAAAATCTGGATGCCTGACAAAAACATTCAGGCATGACATTAATTTACAGGTATCAATAAGCAGGTGTGTTGAAGGAGAGATGAGCATGAATACCATGACAATTCAAAAGAAATACACATATAATGACTATCTCCTTATTGATGATGAGAAGCGGTATGAGGTTATGAAAGGAGAGCTTATAATGGTTCCAGCGCCTTTTACAATTCATCAAAGAGTACAGATATATCTGGCGGTTATCTTAAGTAATTTTGTAAGAGAAAAGAGACTCGGTAATGTTCTGGTTGCCCCTACTGATGTTGTGTTTACAGAGGATGTAGTTGTCCAGCCTGATATACTCTTTATCAGCAGTAAAAGAAGCGATATTATTAAAGAGGCTGCAATCATGGGAAGCCCTGATTTAGTCATAGAGATAGTCTCTCCGTCCTCAGCATCTTATGACACAATAGAAAAAAGAGAGGTGTATGAAAAATACGGTGTAAAAGAATACTGGCTGGTCTTTCCACAAGAGAAGGCTGTAGAGGTATTGGCCATTGGAAACGGCATCTATAAAGAGTTTTGCAAGGCAAGGAAAACAGGAATTGTAAAATCAAAAATCATAGAAGGCTTTACAGCAGAGGTAAAAGAGGTGTTTGAGGGGTAGACACGCGTGAAATTAAAGACCTTGAAAAAGATTGCATTAAAATACAGAATGGAGCTGATAATCCTTTATGGCTCAATTGCAAAGGGAACGCAAGGCCGGCAAAGTGATATTGATATAGGGGTATATCTATTTAAAAATCCTTCTGAAAAGCTGGAGATGGCTATCTTAGAGGATATGGTAAATCTGTTTAAAACAGATGCATTGGATTTGGCAATCTTAAACTACGCCTCTCCACTTTTAAATTATAAGGTTGTTACAGAGGGAAGGCTGTTATACGAAAAGAAAAAAGGCGATTTTTTGAGATTTAAGCTCAAGGCTATCAAGGATTACTGGAATACTAAAAAATTCCGCACTGCTCGTGAAGAGTTTTTGGATAAGGTTGCAGCAGGCAGATAAGATGACAAGAACAAATATTGAAATAATAAAAGACAAACTGCTCCTTTTAAATGGTTATCTTGAGGAGCTTAAAGAGATAAAAGATTTGAAATATTATGAGTATATGGACGAAACAATTACAAGAAGGGGCGCTGAAAGATTACTGCAATTATTAGTGGAGGTTTCAAGCGATATTAATAGCGCTATTATCAGTAATGTAGGGAAAATACCTCCAGAGAGTTATTATGAGTCTTTTATTAAGGCTGGAGAATATGGGGTGATTTCAAAGGAATTGGCACAGAAATTGGCGCCTTCTGCAGGACTGAGAAACAGAATTATTCATGAATATGGGGAATATAAGGATAGTATTGTATATAAAAATGTCAAAAAGTTATACGAGCTCTATTCTCAATATCTAATAGATGTTAATAATTACTTGCACAAGCATAAATAAAATTCATAACTGCCGAAAATTGTCAGTTTTACTAACAAAGATTGTAGAAAATTAACTATTAAAAGAGAGGGTCGGTCATGTCTTTATTTGTATCTTCTTGATTTATTAGAATAATTTTATATAGCTCCTTATCACCTCCTCTGGCATGGAAACTGCAATATAAGTGAGTAGTAGGCAGAAGAATGAAATAGATAATCTCCCTGAGGGAGATTACTAACAAAATGCCAAAAAAGACATTAGCTCCAGAAGGAGGTGAAGGAAGGAAGGGGCAAAAAACTAAATAATAGGTTGATTAGTTGAATTGGTTGATTATGTTGATTAGGTTGTTAGGAAAATAATCGGTCAATCAATTAACCAGTCAACCAATCACAAGTCAACGAAAATCAAAGGAGGATTTAAAAATGTTTAAGATTTTAAAGAACAAAAAAGGTTTTACATTAATTGAATTGCTTATAGTTGTGGCAATCATCGGCATCCTGGCAGCAGTAGCAATCCCAGGCTATATAGGTATGCAGGAGAGAGGCAGAAAGGGTGCAGTAACAAGATCATCTGAATCCAATCACCCAGAACTGGCAGCGTGGATAATGTCTGCAAGGAAGGCTGGGACATTGCAAGGTGCTCTAATAGAAGTTGATACAAATGGTAATGGTGCGGTCGAAGCTACTGATATGACTAATACTGCACTTGCTGGTGCTGCTCCCATGGCAACATTTATTGCAGTGCACGCCATTGGTGGTCCACAGGAGATAAGCTCCCCATGGCTTGCTGGGACAGCACTCTGGGCTGATGGTGGTGTTGCAGCAACTCTGGCTGCCTGTGTAGCGGCTACGGCTGCTCTGGCTGGTCAGGTTGGTCTTTGTTATACACCTGCTGATGATGGAACTATCCAGCAGGCCTTTATTGTCGCACACGACAATTCAGCGACACCAATTGTTATATATCAGAAGGCAGTAAGCTCAGACTAATTTTGTTATAAAAATATAGAGCAAAAGAGGAGAATGGACTCCTCTTTTGCTTTTACTAAACCTGCTGAAGTAAGGAAAGAGTTGAAATTATGATGAATAAAAAGGGTTTTACCCTTATTGAGCTTTTAATAGTTATTGCAATTATCGGCATCCTTGCAGCAATTGGTATTCCAGCCTATATCGGCCAGCAGAGGAGCGCTACAAGGTCAGAGGCGTATTCAAATCTCCAGTCCTTTAGACTCCTTGAGGAGCAGTTTATGGCAGAAAACGGGGCTTATACTGCAAGTCTTGGGACTGCAGGCAATACCACTGCTATTCGTGATGCAAATCTCGCTGCAATTCAGGCTGCGGGTGTCCTTCCAAAATTCAGACCAGGAACCGATGGAAATTTCAGCTACAGGGTAATACAGAACAATCAGTTAAATACACCAGTAGCTAACCCACCTACATGGGCGGCGTCAGCAGTCGGCACCCCCTGCTTTGTAGCAGTTGCAACAGGTGTTGTTAACACAAGGGTAGCAGGTGAAGTGTTTGCTATAGACTGTTTTAACAATAGAAGCTTCTGAAAAACCCCTTTTTGCTTATGCTGCTTAATCAATTCCATCACCCCCATCCTTGCCATTACAATTTTTTCAAGAAGGGATTTTAAGTAAGGGTGAATGCCTTTCTTGAATAATTTGCCCTCTTGTGTTAGCATTGACTGTAATGGATGAAATACAACCACCCTTATCCTTGCCATTATTATATTCCAGAAAAGGGATTTTAAGTAATTTATTATTACACAGAATCAATAATTTATTGATGTTGCAAAATGGTATTATATCTACTATAATATTTTTGAAAGGATTGGAAAATGTCAATCACTGTTCAGATAGAGAAAAAGAAGAGCTATACATGTGATGATTATGAAAGACTCCCGGAAGGCGCGCCTTATCAATTAATAGGAGGAGAGCTTATAATGACCCCTGCACCAATACCATACCATCAAAAAATCTTAGGAAAAATCTTCTTTGAGATGAATAAATTTGTTGAAGAAAATAATCTTGGAGAGGTTTATCTTGCCCCAATAGATGTCTATTTTTCACAAACCGATGTATACCAGCCCGATATTATTTTTATCTCTAAGGAAAGGCTTAATATCATTGGTGAAAAGAAGATTGAGGGTTCTCCTGACCTTATAATTGAGATCCTTTCACCTGCCACTGCATACTATGATCTCAGGATAAAGAAGGAGATGTATGAAAGAGGCGGTGTAAAGGAATATTGGATAGTTGACCCAATGCAAAAGACGGTTGAGGTTTTTGTTAATAAAAAGAGCAAGTTTGAGTTTCTCGGCAATTTTAAAGATGTGGTAAAGTCGGACCTTATTGAAGGATTTAATATTGCGGTAAGAGAGATTTTTAAATAATCAGTTTTACTAAGCTGAAGTGCAAACTGCTGATGGCCTGCTTCCTTTCTTGAAGAATTTTCCTCCCTGTGTTATTATAAAAATAATGGATGAGATACAACCCATTGAAACTGTCAGGGAGATTAGCCATAAGGCACTAAAAGGAAGTAAATGGGTTTTCCTTTCAACAATATTATCCAAGTCCTTTCAGTTTATAACAACTATTATCCTCGCAAGACTCCTCCTGCCTGCTGATTTTGGAATCATTGCCATTTCACAGAT
>JAHFEP010000112.1 GCA_023248415.1 Nitrospirota bacterium | reverse complement strand
GCTTCCCTGAGATGTTTATGGATGAAATAGATGCCAATACCTCTTTACGCAGGGATATTCATATTGCGATTGAGGCAGGTATGCCTGTTTATGCAGAATGCGGAGGACTGATGTATCTTTCCAGAAGCATATCATGGGATGGAAAGATAAAGAAGATGGTCGGCGTCCTGCCGTGCGATATAGAGATGACAAAGAGGGTTCAGGCGCATGGCTACACTGTTCTGCAGAAGGCAGATGGAGAAGAATTAAGAGGCCATGAATTTCATTATTCAAGAGTAAGAAACTTAGGTGATGTAAAATTTCTATATAAAGTTATACGAGGCAAAGGTATTGACGGAAAGAATGACGGCATAATCTATAAAAATGTAATCGCATCCTATGCCCATTTACATGCCATAGGTTCACCGCAATGGGCAGAGGAGTTTGTGGAGCTGATAAGAGAGACAAAGAGAGAGAAGCAGAGATACAAGGTAGCAGTTTAAGTAAGCAAGGAGGGGTAAAATGAAATTTGGCATACTCATACAAGACGGTCCATATAATCATGAGGCATCTGACAGTGCATACAACTTTATAAAGGCGGCGCTGGAAAGGGGACACACTATTCAGGGCGTCTTTTTTTACAATGACGGTGTTCACAATGTAAATAAATTGATGGACCCGCCTCAGGATGACAGGAATATCAGCAGGAGATGGTCAGAGCTTGGCGCAAAGGGGATTGATATTGTTGTCTGCATAGCTGCTGCAAAACGTCGCGGGATTAATAATGATGTTTTAGTTCCAAATGTGCGCATCTCTGGCTTAGGTCAATTATTAGAGCTTTCAATTGAGTCGGACAGATTGATTACATTTGGCACTGGTTAAAAGGGGAGGGATTTATGGCTGAAAAAGAAAAAACTAAAATTATGTTTGTAATGCGCAAGGCAGCCCATGGTTCCATATACGCCTATGAAGGGCTTGAGGCTATATTGATAATGGGGGCATTTGAGCAGGAAATCAGCGTTGTGTTTATTGATGACGGTGTTTTTGTGTTAAAGAAGGAGCAGGACACAAAGCCTCTCGGCGTAAAAGAGTTTTCAAAGACATTTAAAACCTTAGAGGATTATGATATCACAAATATTTATGCTGACAGAGAGTCTCTTGAACAAAGAGGCTTGACTGCTGATGACCTTATTATTCCTGTTAAGGTCATGGAGGCAGGAGAGATAGCAAAGATAATGGAAGTGCAGCATGTGCTGCTGCCGTTTTAGGGGGAGGGAAGATGCTTCATACAATAAATAAATCGCCATTTTTTTCTAATAATCTTGAGAGCTGTTTGAAGTTTGCGAAGGACGGCGACCCGATTATGCTTTATGAGGATGGCGTATATGCTGTTTTAGCTGGCACAAAGATTGAACCAGCAATGAAGGACGCATTAAAAAAGCATCCAGTTTATGCAATAGAGGCAGATGTCAAGGCAAGGGGTATTACAAAGGTTTTAGAGGGTGTATACCTTTGCGATTATAGCTGCTTTGTTGGGCTTGTGGAACAGCACTTGGTTTGTCCGTGGTTTTAACAAACGGAATGTAATATAAAAGACTTGAGTCGGAAGGGAAACAAAAAGTTTCCCTCCGAGAGTAAAAAAAGGAGGAAGGAAAATATGGGAAGCTTTGAATTAAGCGGGAAGGTTTATCAGACTGACGAGGATGGCTATCTTGTAAACATGGATGACTGGAACAAAGAGGCGGCAGAGCATCTGGCAAAGGAAGAGAATGTAGAGATGACAGATGCGCACTGGGAGGTTGTTAATCTTCTAAGAGAGTATTATGAGGAGTATAAGATTGCTCCAATGATAAAGATACTTATTAAGGCAGTCGGCAAGAAGCTTGGGCCAGATAAGGGTAATAACAAGTATCTGTATGAACTCTATCCACAGGGCCCGGCAAAGCAGGCGTGCAAGATTGCAGGTCTTCCAAAGCCGACAGGCTGCGTGTAAAAGAAGAATTCAGAATACAGAATTCAGAAGGCAGAATGAAGGTCTATTGTTTTTATTCTGACTGCTGACTTCTGGCTACTGTATTCTATAATAAGGGAGGTAATAAAAATGGCAAAGGAAAAAGAATCAAAAACGCCTATGTTAGATGAATTGGAAACCGGCCCATGGCCGAGTTTTGTTAAAGACCTGAAACAGCTTGCAAAGAGGAAGCCGGAACTTGAACAGGCGCTGGGACAGCTTGAGGATTCCTATCAAACCAACACGAACCATTGGCTGGGCACAGTGCTCAACCTTGACGGTTACGGCGGAGGTGTTATTGCCCGTTATTCTGATGTGCAGGACAAATTTCCTTTGGCAGCGCAATTTCACACCATCCGTATCATAGAGCCGTCAGGATGGCTCTATAACACTGCTGCTTTGCGCCAGCTCTGCGATATTAGTGAAAAGCACAGCGCCGGCATCCTTCAGTTTCATGGAATGACAGGCGATATCCTGATGCTCGGCTCCAATAATGAAAAGACATACACAGCAGGAGAAGAGCTCATGGAGAACGGCTGGGATATCGGCGGCTCAGGCCCGGCGCTGAGAACGCTTGCCTGCTGTGTTGGTCCGGCCTACTGCGAGATGTCCTGCTTTGACACACTGGGGCTTACCAAATTTATCACAGATACATATATAAGCGAGCTGCACAGGCCTGAATTACCTTATAAATACAAATTCAAGATATCAGGCTGTGCCAATGACTGCGCAAATTCCATACAACGTTCTGACATGCCTATTATGGGAACATGGCGTGATAAGATTCAGGTTAATCAGAAAGAGGTTGCAAAGTTTATTAAGGAAAACGGCGAGAACTATGTAGTAGATAATGTTATCACACGCTGCCCGACAAAGTGCATCAAACTTGAAAAGAAAAAGATTAAGATAGATGATTCAAACTGCGTAAAGTGCATGCACTGCATTAATGTAATGCATAAGGCGCTTGCCCCTGGCAAGGACAAGGGTGTTACAATACTCCTGGGCGGGAAGCGCACCTTGAAGATAGGCGACACAATGAGCTCGGTTCTTGTTCCTTTCATGAAGATGGAAACAAGGGAGGATTGGGACAAGCTTATTCAGCTTGTAAGACGTATATGGGATTTCTGGGGCGAGCATGGTTTAGACCACGAGCGTGTAGGCGAATTCATTGACAGGGTCGGTCTCGGGACATTCTTGGATGGCATAGGCGTTGAGCCAGACCCGCAGATGGTAAAGCATCCGCGTTCTAATCCGTATATAAAATTTGAGGAGTATACACAGCCTCGTATAGCAGGCGAGCCTAAAGAGTCGCCAAATGTAGTTGATAAGGAAGTAGAAGGCAAGGAAGCGGCGGTTTAAATTTCAGGCACGGAGGGAATCTCCCTTCTTGCCAGAACTTATAATATTTATAATTTCCTATTGGAGGAAGTAAAATGACTACAACGATTGTAAAAAAGAAGCTGGCGCCGAGAGATAACGGGGCGCCTGATTTTAAAAAAATGCTGCATCCCTTAATGGCTAAGAACTACGGCAAGTGGAAGTATCATGAAAAGGTAAAGCCGGGGATAATCAAGCGCGTGGCAGAAAGCGGAGACGAGCTTTATGTTATCAGGGCAGGCTCTCCGCGCACAATGAGCGTTGATACAATTAGGAAGATATGCGATATAGCGGATAAGCACTGCCAGGGGCATCTCAAATTTACAAGCCGCTGCAATATAGAGTTTTTTGTAACAAAGGAAAAGGATATAAAGCCGTTAATAAAGGATATCACCACCATCCTCGGCTTTCCAATCGGAGGCACTGGACACTCTGTCTCAAATATACTCCATACACAGGGCTGGCTGCACTGCAACCTGCCCGGCACAGATGCAGCAGGGGCTGTAAAGGCGCTTATGGATGAATTGTATAAAGAATTTATAAATGAGCGTATGCCGCAGCGCGTAAAGATTTCTACATCATGCTGTTCAATCAACTGCGGCGGTCAGGCAGACATAGCAATAAATCTCCAGCACCATCATCCGCCAAAGATAAATCACAGCAATATGCAGATATGCGAGCTTCCAAAGGTTACTGCAATATGCCCTGTTGCAGCCATACGTCCGATTAATGTGGAGGGGAAAAGCAGCCTTGAAGTGGTTGAAGAGAAGTGCATGTATTGCGGCGCATGCCACGGACAATGCCCGAGCATGGAGATAAGGGACCCGAAGACAGACACACTCTCAATCTGGGTTGGCGGCAAGTCAGCAAATACAAGGGGCGGCCCGTCATTTATGAAGCTTGCTACCTTTGGCCTTCCAAACAATCCGCCGAGATGGCCTGAGGTCAGCGAGGCTGTTGGCAAGATACTAAATGCCTATAAGAAAGGCGCAAAGGAATATGAACGCATAGGCGAGTGGATAGAGAGGATCGGCTGGAAGAAGTTCTTTGAGGTTACCGGCTTTGAATTTACAAAGTATCATATAGACACATTCCGCTTTGCAAGAACGACATTTAATACCTCTGCACAGGTCAGGCTATAGAGCAAGGCTTTAAGGATGGCAAGACATTTATTTATAGGGAGGTAACTAAAGGATGGAAACACTAATGCTTGATGAAGAACTTATTGGTGAGGCGGCTGTTATAAAGATAAAAACAGCTTCGCCGACAGACATAATCGTTACAAACGGCGAGAGTTGGAAATGCCCTGTGTATGTAAAGAAGACGCCGCCGTGCCGCGCCAAGTGCCCGAGCAGCGAGGATATCAGAGGCTATCTTACCTATGTTGCACAGGCAAAGGATTTTAAGAGGCCTGTTGAAGATTCCTTTGACGAGGCATGGCATATTCTGACAGACAAGAACCCTTTTCCTGCAATACATGGAAGGATATGCCCGCATCCATGCGAGAGCGGATGCAACAGGCAGTATAAAGAGGACGGCTCAGTTGCAATAAACAACTTTGAAAGGGCTGTCGGAGACCATGGGCTTAAAAGGGGACTTAAATTCAAAAAGCTAACTGACAAAAATAAGAATAAAAAGGTTGCAGTGATAGGCGCAGGGCCATCAGGCCTTTCCTGCGCGTATCAGCTTGCAAGAAGGGGCTACACTGTAACCGTGTTTGAGTCAGCAGAAAAACCAGGAGGCATGCTCAGATACGGCATACCTTCATACCGCCTTCCAAGAGAGATACTTGATGCAGAGATTCAGAATGTCCTTGACTTAAACGTTGAATTAAAGTGCAATACAAAGATTGGCATTGACATCTCCTTTGAAGATTTAAAGAAGAATTACAATGCCGTATATGTTGCAGTCGGCGCTCAGAAAGGCACAAAGCTCAATGTTGAAGGCGAGACTCACCCCACTGTTTTTTCAGGCGTTGATTTCCTTCGCAGGATAAATAACGGCGAAAAGGTGAATGTCGGCAAAAAGGTAGCTGTTATCGGCGGCGGCAATACTGCCATTGATGCGGCAAGGACATGCAGAAGGCTTGGCGCGGATGTAACCATTGTTTACAGAAGGACAAGGAATGAGATGCCTGCCATTAGCCATGAGATAACAGCAGCAGAGGAAGAGGGCGTCAAGATTGAATTTCTATCAGCGCCTGTGTGCGTGCTTGAAAAAGGCGGGAAAGGCGCATGCGCTGTTGATATGAAATGTATAAAGATGAAGCTCGGCGAAAAGGACAAATCAGGCCGCTGCAGGCCTGTGCCCATTGAAGGCTCAGAATATACAGTAGAGGCAGATACCATTATTGCGGCAATTGGCCAGGAGCCGGATTTAACAGGCATGGATGCATTGAAGAATAAATACGGCTGGATAGATGCAAATGCCATTAAAGAGACCTCAATACAAGGTGTGTATGCAGGCGGAGATGTCCTTAATCTTGATATTGCAACAACTGCTGTTGGACACGGAAGAAAGGCAGCTAAAGCAATAGATGCCTATCTCAATGGCCAAAAATATAGAGACACTGGAACCCCAAGGCCTGTCAAGCATACAGACATGAAGCTTGACTATTATTTAGCAGCGCCCCGCAATAATGTAAAGGAGCTGCCTCCAAAGGAGCGTATAAACAGCTATGAGGAGGTAAACAAGTCGCTCACCCTTGATGAGGCAGCAGCAGAGGCAAAGAGGTGCATGAGCTGCGGCTTATGCTTTACCTGCGACCGATGCAGGGTCTTCTGCCCGAGAGAGGCAATCAGCAGAGACAAGAACAGGCCAGTAGGCCAGATAATGTTTACTGATTATACCAAGTGCAATGGCTGCCATATATGCGCAGAGGTCTGCCCGTCCAGTTACATTGAAATGGGTATGGGATTATAGCACTTAATTCTCTCTCCCCTTGCGGGAGAGGGGTAGGGTGAGGGGTTAAGGAGATTCCTTTGAACAAAAAACCACTGGCAATAATCGTAATGGCAATAGCCCTGATTGTTCTTTTATCGCCTTTCATATACAATGCCTTTGGAACAGGTCTGTTCAGCAAGGTTCCAAGGCCAGAGATTAAGATTGAGAAAGAAGGCAAGTGCGTCAGGGATACAGAATATATGCGCAGGAACCACATGAACATCCTTTTGCATTCAAGGGATGAGGCTGTGCGTGAAGGCGTAAGGGCAAAGGATGACAGCCTGAATAACTGCAGGAGCTGCCATCCGAGCAGAGGGGATTTCTGTATAAAATGCCACAGCTATATTGGCGCTAAGCCAGAATGTTTTGAGTGTCATTATTATCCGAAAAAGGCGGAGAGGTAGTTTATGGATAGAAGGGCATTTATAAAAATAGGCGGGGCATTAACAATAGGGACAGTTCTCGGCCAGGGATTCCAGTTTTATCAGGCAGTGGCAGATTCAAAGGGTGAAAAGACTTCGGCTTTAGCAAAGAACAAGTGGGGCATGCTTATTGATTTAAATAAATGCGATGCAGGATGCACAGCCTGCGTTGATGCGTGCAGAAAAGAAAACAATGTTCCGCTCTTTGGCGACAAAGAGAGGGATATACACTGGATTAGAAAGGCAAGCGTAAAGCAGAAATTTCCGAATGCCAGGGAGCAGTCTGTTCCATTGCTCTGCAACCACTGCGAAAATCCGGCCTGCGTTCAGGTGTGCCCGACAATGGCATCCTTTGTGCGCAAGGACGGCATAGTGCTTGTTGACAAGCACAGGTGCATTGGGTGCAGATACTGCATGATTGCATGTCCTTACAAGGCAAGGTCATTTGTATTTAAAGAGACCCATGATTGGACAAACAAGGATGTTCCAAAGAGGATGCACGGTGTTGTTGAAAAATGCGATTTATGCGTTCACAGGATTGATAAAGGGCAAAAGCCTGCATGTGTTGAGGCATGTGCAAATGCAAATAATGGCGCAATGGTCTTCGGCGACTTGAATGACCCTGAGAGCGGAATTTCAAAGCTGATTGCAAATAACGCAGTACAGCAGATTCGCGCTGATTTAGGATTAAAGCCAAAGGTCTATTATATAGGTATGTAGGGGAGGCAATGAAAATTCAGTTTACCACAATTGAAGGGAAGTCGTTTCAGTTTTATGCAATCCTGGTGATTCTAAGCATCCTTGCTGCAGCAGGCCTTTATGCCTCATATCGCATGTTTGAAGGCGGCCACTATATAACAGGCATGACAAATCAGGTGCCGTGGGGATTTCCAATTGTTATGGCTGTATATTTAATCGGCCTTTCTGCTGGTTCATTAGTCCTCTCTTCACTTTCATCTGTCTTTGGCAAAAAGGAATACAAGGTCTTTTCAAGGGTTGCAGTATATCTTGCTGCGCTTTTATTAATGGCAGGACTTATGTCCATTACACTGGACTGGGGCAGGCCGGACAGGCTCATGATTCCATTTACATATTTTAATTTTAATTCCATGTTCTCATGGAACGCTTTTTTATACTCCGCATATATTGGCATCTGTGTTGTTTATCTGATGGCAATGTTTGCAGAAAAGGAGAAGCTCGTAACCTTTATTGGCGCGGTTGCAGTTATATGGGCTGTTGCCGTTCACAGCGGCACAGGCGCAATATTCGGCTTTATCCATGCAAGGGAGCTTTACCATTCGCCTCTTTTAGCGCCAAGCTTTATAGCAGCAGCATTATCATCAGGAACAGGCCTGATGATACTCATTCTTCTTGGGACATTTAAATTCACAAACAGGCCGTTAGATAACAGGCTGATATTAGGCCTTTCAAAACTTCTGTCAGGCTTTATCCTTATTGTCCTGTATTTTATCTTTATTGAAAACCTTACACGATTTTACGCATTCGGCCTTCGCGAGGCAGAGCATTATTATCTCTTTGAGGGACTGCACAGCAAGGTATTCTGGATTGGGCTGATATTAACAGGTTCAATCATCCCTGCAGCAATACTCTTTTTCCCAAAGACAAATAAATCTATCCCATGGATTGCCCTTGCGTCATTTATGGTTGTTATCGGTGTGCTTGCTGAGAGATATATTATTGTAATTCCTGCTCAAACATATCCGCTTGACCAGTTTCCCGGCAAGGAGGTAAGCAGTGTATTTTTGGACGGCGCTTATGCAAATTACCTCATCAGCCTTCCAGAGGCAGCGCAGGCAGTCGGGATTGTTGCTATAGTCGGCATAATGTTTATCTTAGGCTTGAAATTATTAGAGCTTCTTCCAACAGAGGCAGTGATTCATGATACAGAGAAGAAATAAATCTCAAATTTTGAGGAGAGAATGGACGCATTAACAATACTTGTTACAATAGTTTTTACAATCCTTTCATACGGCGCAGCAGCTATCTTTATATACGGTTTTATGTCCAAGATATGGCAGTATTTCAATACGCCTTCACCATTAAAGATTCCAACAACACCTGCTCCAACAACAGGCATAGGCGCTGGCTTCAGGGTTGCTGGCGAGGTGTTGTTCTTCAGCAGTCTCTTCAAAGGCAATAAATGGACATGGATAGGAGGCTATGCCTTTCATGCAGTCTTTTTAGTTGTAATCTTAAGGCACCTCAGATATTTCTTAAATCCTATACCAGAGCCAATAGCATTGATTCAG
>JAHFEP010000111.1 GCA_023248415.1 Nitrospirota bacterium | reverse complement strand
CTGTTTTCTGCCTCAAGCTTCTGGTGCAGCCTGCTGTTTGGATATGGCGTTAGTATCAGGAATTCAATCTCATCAAATTCTGCTGCCTTTGCAAAGTTCACTGTATTTTCAAATACAGATTTCTCATCATAATCAAATCCAAAGACAAAAGAGCCTATGATTTTTATATTATTGTTCTTCAGCCTTTTCATGTATCCGAGATATTTCTGCATCTGGGTCATGTGTTTGCCCTTGTCGCTCATATTTGCAGAAAGCCACGGCCCGACATCTACATATAAAAGCCAGACCCCGCTCTTTATCATGGCATTAAAGTATTTTTCATCCTCAACAAGATTCAGCGGGCCAAGGCCGGTCCATTTTATACCGAGCTTTGAAAGGCCGTCAAAGAATTCAAGGGTATATCTTTTATTTAAAATCATGTTGTCATCCACAAAGAAGAGGTGCTTTTTCAGGCTCTTTAACTCATCAAGAATAGCAGGAATCGGCCTCTGTCTGAATGTCTTTCCAAAGGCGCTCGGCACAGCGCAAAAATCACAGTTAATCGGACATCCCCTTGATATCTGCACAGAGTCCATGGGGATGTAGCCTTTATTTTCAAGCAGGTTCCTTCTTGGTATGCAGAGATTCTTTAAATCAGGTCTGTCAGGGCAGGAATAGAATTTGTCTAATCTTTTATTTTTGAAGTCTTCAATAAGTCTTGGCCATGACTCTTCTGCCTCGCCTATTACAACAGCATCTGCATGAAGTATTGCCTCTTCCGGATTAAGCGATGGATGCACACCGCCAAGAACAACAGGCACACCCTTTTCCCTGTAAATTCTTGCAATCTCATAGGCGCGGTATGCCTGGCATGTCATTGAGGATATGCCAACTAAATCTGGTTTATCATTAAAATCTATCTCTTCAATGCGCTCATCTGTAAATGATACATCAATATCAGGCGGGGTAAGCCCGGCTACTGTAGGCAGGCTGAGCGTAGAAATATAACGTCTGTAATATAACGGAAAATTTCCCCAGTCAGGGTATATGAGTTTTATGTGCATAATTATTTTGCTCCTGCGCTGTTTTCCCAGAAAGGGTCAAAGCAGTACCACTGGTCATGATGTTTCTTTATATGGCCTTCTAAGACCTCTACAACCCTTTTAAGGTTTGCAGCTATATCCTTTTCCCTGTTTGCTGTCTTCTTCATATAAATAGGTTTGTCAATTATTGTATGATAATCTTTTCCTTTGTCAAATAATATAAAAGAAGGGAGTATCGGCGCATCTGCTGCCATTGCAAGGATTACAGGTCCGCGTGGAAATTTTGCTGGCGCACCGAAGAATGGAACCTCCATCCCTTTATCAAAAAAAAGTTTATCCCCCTGTAACGCAACAAGCTCATTTCTCTGAAGCGCCCTGAGCATCTTTATTGTTGAGAGGTTTGTATTATCAAGCGCAATCTGATTAATCCCTTTTGTTGCACGAAAGACCTTTCTTTCTTCTTCAAGAAGAGTGGATGTGTCAGGGAAGTATACCACATTGACTGTGTGTCCGAGTTTGGATAAAATCACGCCGCCCAATTCCCAATTCCCCATGTGAAGGGTAAGCAAGATTCCCCCTTTGCCCCTGTCCAGCGCTTCTTTAAGATGTTCATATCCTGATGCATGGGTAATAAGTTTTATGGTCTCATGGGGGTCAACATCTGTGAGATGATAAAGGTCAACAATATATCTTCCGTAACTTTTATATATCTTCCATGTTGTTTTGAGGATATTTTTTCTTGAAGCCTTTTTGCCTAACACATGCTGCAGATTGGAGCTTGCTATCCTCCTCCATTTAGGATAGAAGAGAAAGAAGAATCCCATGAATGGCACTGAAGCAGCCCGCAAAACAGGCAGAGGCAATACCTTTGTAACGAAGAGAAAAGGATAGATTAAAAGCCGTATAAAAAATCTTGTTTGTATTGCTGTTGTGTTCTTGATAATTCCTGTATGAGCCATACTGCTTAATGACCTTGCCTATTTAAGAATTTTCATACTATACATTGTTTAACCTAAACTTGCAATAGAAATCAAGGGGTTACCAAAAAGATTTCTACAGAAATATATAAAATTATGCTATAATTACAATAAAAATTGAGATATTCTTATGATTTAAATCATTCTCGTATATTTAATTTCCTGATAGATTAATACCTATAAAGTAAGTAAAACTTATAAATGAATTGGAGGTAAATGAATGAGTCAGGTTACACTAAGATTTATCAAGGCAAGTCTTCTTTATTTGTTGACAGGCATATCAATGGGTCTTTTAATGCTTCTGTGGCCAAGGTGGATGGGTGTCTATCTTCCTATCCATGCCCATATAAATCTTTTAGGATGGGTATCAATGCTGATGTTTGGCGTCTCTTATCACATTCTGCCGAGGTTCAGCGGAAAGCAGTTATACAGCGATATGCTGGCAAGCCTTCACTTCTGGTTTGCGAATATTGGCCTTATCGGCCTATCCTTTTTCTGGGCGCAGCAGAGGCACGGGCGCAGCGGTTCTGAGATATTTATTATTTTGTTTGCATTAATAGAAGCTGCTGCGTGTTATATGTTTGTATTTAATATGTGGATGACCATCTTTGGCAAGGCAAAGGAGACAGCGTAGAGACCATGAAGATAACAAAGGACATGAAGATAAATGATGTAATCAAAAAATTTCCAAAGACCATAAAGGTATTTGCTGATTTTAAGATAGACTCATGCTGCGGCGGGGAGGTAAGCATTGAAAAGGGGTGTGCAAGAGACAAAGTAGACTTAAATGCCATTATGGAGGCGCTGAACAAAGCAGCAATGTAGAGGCGAGGCATCGCCCCGCCCCTGCCGATAAATATGACAGCGGTATTTTACAAAAGTATTTTTTTGATTGGAGGTAATTAATAATGTCAGAGACAAAGACAAAATTTACAAAAGATAGTGTTATAGGCGATGTGGTAAAGTCCAGCCCTGCTGCTGAGAAGATTATTGAGAAATATTTCGGCAAGGGCTGTTTTACCTGTCCCGGCATAAAGATGGAGTCCATTGCATTCGGCTCCACAATGCACGGTGTTGACCCTGAAAAGATTGTAAAAGAGATTAATGAGTTGGGGTAGAGGATGAAAGATGTTGTTGATAAAAATACAGTAATTGCCCCGCAGGACCCGTATATAATCTCAGGGAAGAACGGCATTTCTGAGCTGAGGGTCTGCAAGGCAGGTGTCAAGGGATGTCGTAATGCTGTAATTGATGTTAAAACACTTGCTGAAAGGCTAATGGAAAATTTAAATAACAGCGGTATTGAAGAGGAGATTATTTCCACATCTGAAGGCCCTGTTAAAAAGCATCAATTTTTTACAATGGCAATAGCAGGGTGTCCTAATTGCTGTCCACAGCCCCAGATAAAGGATTTTGGCCTCTCTGGCCAGGCAGAGCCTGTAAGGGGAGAGGCAGAGTGCATTGAGTGCATGAAGTGTGTAGAGGTGTGCGAAGAGGAGGGCGCTGTGCAGATTATTAATGGCGCCCCTGTTTTTAATATGGAACTCTGCGTAAAATGCGGCAAGTGTGCAAAGGTCTGCCCGACAGAATCTATTATTATCAAAGATCAGGGTGTGCGTGTGATGGCAGGCGGCATGATTGGCAGGCATCCTCAGCTTGCGTATACCCTGAATGAATTGACAAAGGATAGCGAAGCCTTTAATATATTCCAGCTTTGCGCAGGCCTTTTTAAGGCAGATAAATCAAAAAAGAGAAAATTAGGCGCAGTAATAAATAGGCTTGGAATTGAAGAGGTTATAGAAAAGATAAAGAGTATAGTCTTCCCGAAATCTACTGTTATTTAATAAGAACTTTGCCTTTTTAACCAGTTGTTACAGTCTTAAAACAGTGCTATAATCTAACAAATGATAAAGCTATTTGGAATAGCAGGAAGCCCCAGGCGCGGAGGAAACAGCGAACTGCTTCTTGATGAGGTCTTAAGAGGGGCGAAAGATGCTGGCGCGGATGCAGAAAAGATAGTTGCTGCGTCCATGAAGATTGCTCCGTGTAATGAATGTGGTTCTTGCAATTCCACAGGTGAATGTATTATTGATGATGATATGCAGATGGTTTATCAAAAGCTGATGGAAGCAGACAGGATAGTGCTTGCAACGCCTGTATTTTTTGCAGGTGTGAGCAGCCATGCAAAGATGCTGATTGACAGGTGCCAGGCATTATGGGCAGGAAAATATCTGCTCGGCAAATCACTTCAAAGGGAAGGCTCAGCTATTAAAAGGGAAGGCATGCTTATATCTGTTGCAGCAGCTAAAGGCAGCACAGTTTTTGACTGTGTAATGAAAACAGCCAAATATTTTTATCTTGCAATAGATGTGGATTATGAGCATAATCTTTTATATGATAATATAGAAGGAAAAGGCGATATACTAAAACATCAGGCTGCTTTAAAAGATGCCTATGAAAAGGGAAGGGTGTTAGGAGAGGAGAATGATATTTGAAGATAGTCATCTGTCCTGTGTGCGAGGAGGAGCTGGATTTAGATGATGACCTTTTGGACGGCGATATTATAATCTGTCCTGTTTGTGATACTGAATTAAAATTGATTGATGTAGACGGTGTTTTTGCTGCAGAGGCAGTATAATAATAACCTTGCCCCCACACCTATGCGGGGGCTACTTACAAAAGGAGGCTTTGTCATGGCAGAGAAAATTGCAACAAAGGCAGTCCAATTTAAGTATGAGGCACCACAGGCAGGGTCAGTTTTTATTGCAGGGGATTTTAATAATTGGGATACACATGTTGGAGAGTTAAAGAAGGATAAAGGCGGTGTGTGGAAGGCGTCTTTAAAGCTTAAGCCCGGCAGATATGAATATAAGTTTTTAGTAGACGGCGAATGGAGGAACGACCCTGCCTGCCGCCAGTGCACGGCAAATAGATTCGGCACAAAAAACTGCGTAATAGAGGTTAAATGAGCTCAGAGATTTTAAATAAAAAAGTAGATACTGATGTAATTCTGAACAGCATAACAGACGGTGTTATTACTATTGGCACAGACATGAAGATAGAGTATCTAAATAAGGCTGCGATTGAGCTCCTCGGTTATTCAGAGGAAGAGGTAATAGGCCAGAACTGCAGCAAGCTTATGCGGAGCGATATCTGCACAACGAGCTGCATCCTGAAAAGGACAATGGATACCGGGGAGCCTATATCCAATTTTGAAACAATAATTAAGGATAAATTCGGAAGGCCGATGCCTGTCAGCATTAATACTGCCTTGCTGAAAGACAAGGATAGTAAAATAATCGGCGGTGTTGAGATATTCAGGGATTTATCCAAGATAAAGGAGCTGACAGAAAAGCTTGAAGGGAAATTTTCCTTTCAGAATATAATAGGGAAGAACCACAGGATGCAGGAGATTTACGAGCTCCTTCCGGTTGTTGCCCAGAGCAAGTCAACTGTATTAATAGAGGGTGAGAGCGGCACAGGCAAGGAGCTTATTGCAGAGGCTATTCATTTGAACAGCCCTCGCAGGACAGGCCCTTTTATAAAGGTAAACTGCGCTGCACTTGCAGAGGGTATTTTAGAGAGCGAGTTATTTGGCCATGTTAAAGGGGCCTTTACAGGCGCAATTGCAGATAAGAAAGGGAGATTTGAGCTTGCCAATAAAGGGACTATCTTTCTTGATGAGATAGGAGAAATGAGCCTGCACACACAGGTGAAGCTCCTCAGGGTGCTGCAGGAGGAGGAGTTTGAACGTGTTGGCGGAACAGAGAGCATTAAGGTTGATGTTCGGGTGATTGCTGCAACAAACCGGGATTTGATAAAGGCATTGGAAAAGGGACAGTTCAGGGATGACCTATACTACAGGCTGAGGGTTGTGCCGATATATCTGCCGCCTTTAAGGGAGAGGAAGGATGATGTCCCTTATTTAGTAAAACACTTTGTTAATAAATTTAATAAAGAAATGAAAAAGGAGATAAATAATGTCTCCCCAAAGGTAATGGATTTTCTCATGGACTATAATTATCCTGGAAATATCAGGGAGCTTGAAAATATCCTTGAGCATGGCTTTGTAAGGTGCCAGGGGAATACCATATTGATTGAACATTTGCCAAAGGATATTCTTAAATATAGTGAAAGAGCAGCAGATTTGGTATTTGAGGAATCAGATGACCCTCTTATGGTATTGGAAAGAGAGTTTATTCTAAAATTATTAACTCAGCACAATTGGAAGCAGGGAGAGGTTGCAAAGAGGTTGAAAGTAAGTAGGGCAACATTATGGCGTAAGTTAAAGCAACTGAAGATAGAAAAGCAAGAAGTGCTTCATTAATGAAACATTACTTCAAATTTGAAACATGATGATATCAAATTGAAATTATTGGATAAATCTGAAAAAAATTATAATCCGTTTCATAACTGCAACATACCTTAAGGATTCACCACACCATATTAATTTTCTAACTATTTGAAATCATTGAAATATGCTATTTCTTGAATAAGTGGCATAAATCTTGCTTATTATCAGTAATAGTTACTAATTCATCTTCAAATTTTATGGTATAATTACAGCAGGGATGGATAATGGATGAAGAAAGAGAAGGTGATAAATATGAAATGTCCAAAATGCAAAGGCGCCATGGTATATGAGACTTTTACTAATCAGGATAATCTTGCATGGCATTATGACGGCTGGCGATGCCTTTATTGCGGAGATGTTATAGACCCTGTAATTTTAGCAAATAAGAAGGCAGCAAAAGAAAATAATTTAATTAATAAAAAGTATGGCAAGGGCATCAAGAGACATCTTAAGGCTGCATAAAATTCAGAACTGGAGGGTAATTATGTGTATGTCAAATGAACTTAGTTGTATTTGTGGTAAAGAGAGGATTAATTTCCATTATGGTGATTCAATACTTCCAGAAGATGTAATTATGGCAGTATATTGTCCAGAATGTTCAGGCATAGATTTTAATCCTTCAACTATGGTTAAGGATAATAACTGGGTAATAGAATATGACTTAGATGTGGCAAGGATGTTTGCCAATCAGATGAGGATTAAGAAGGAAGACATTACCTCTGACTTTATATTTGATAATAATTATGCAACATGGAATGGATATACCCCAAATGATTTAAAGTCTTCAGCTAAAGAGAAGACGGAATTATTAGAGCTTGCTAAGATTGATAAGCGCAGGTATCTTTCTGAGATAAAAAACTGGACAGAGAACAGACTAAAAAGATTGTCAGAAGAAGGCTGGCGCAAGGCAAAGAGCGTACTTGCAGCAGCATAAAAAGATTTCAGTTAACAAGTTCACGCTCAAAAATGTCCAGATACAAGGCGCCGAGGAGCGAGCAGCGGAGCATACTAAGTAGCATGTGAGCAGCGGAGCGACGAAGGCAACGCAGTAGATGGGCGTTTTTCAGCGTGAACTAAGTTACTCCCCATGGGCTGGTTGTATACCCCTCCCTCAACCAGCCCATTCCCCCTTTTTATAATTCTATCGTCATTCCATCAGAAGCAGCAATAACCTCTACTCCTAATTCATTGCTCAACTGCTCTGCCAGCTTCCACGGCTTTGCCTTTAGCATTGTCATGCCAAAATGCGTTATTATTGCCTTTGCAGGCCTTACCCCCTTTACAATCTCCTTGACATCATCAAGGGAGAGATGCTTGATTTTAACCTTTTCAGGAAGGGTATGGCTGACAACATTCACTATCAGGATATCAGAGTTTTTGTAACTATCAATTAATTCCGGAAAGAATTTTGTATCTGTTATAAAGGATACACGGCGTCCATTTATACTAAACTTTATCCCATAGGTCTCAGCAGTGTGCTGATGCCTTACTGAAGTGGAGAATTTCAGCTCTCCAATCTTGTATTCTTTATCTGCCTCTAATACTACAATATCTTCAAGGAAATCTCTTAAATACTTTAAGACAACAGTATCATTCCCTTCAATCGCTTCTCTTGGCGCAAACAAAACTCCGGCTTTTCTGTGTCCGCCGCCTGTTATGGCATCTATTAAAATATTGACATCGTTTGAATGGTCAATGTGCAGATGGGTTAATATAATGGCATTCAGGTTGGTTGCATCAATGGGAGGCCTTGATTTTGCGCATTTAACAAGCGCGCCAGGCCCAGGGTCAAGCATAATATTCTGCCCATTTGCGCTGATATATATTCCTGCAGAAGCCCTCAGTTGTCTTGCCACCACATATCTTCCGCCGGCAGTGCCAAGAAACTTGATAAAAGATGACATGGAAGACATTCTAAAGATTTCATAAGATATTGTCAATAAAAGCTTGAAAATAAGTCTTAAATAGTGTATAATTTGCCTCAATAAAATAATTTTTTATGCCTAATTAAGATGGCGATTGAATGAGTCAATACAACAAGCTTCTATCACAAATTCTTAGCGGCAGATCAGATGCAAACATTCATTTTACTGAGATATGCAGGTTATTGCTCAAAATTGGTTTTGAAGAACGGGTCAGGGGCAGCCATCATATCTTTACAAAAGAGGGTGTTGAGGAAATCTTAAATTTACAACCAAGAGGCTCAAAGGCTAAACCGTATCAAGTTAAACAGGTTCGTAATATAATATTGAGGTATAAACTAAAAGAAGAAAATGATTAAGTATGAGGTAATCATCTACTGGAGTAATGAAGACTATGCATTTATTGCAGAGGTGCCTGAACTGCCAGGTTGTATGGCAGATGGCGCAACATACCAAGAAGCCCTAACAAATGCAGAAGTAGTAATTCAAGAGTGGATAGAAACTGCTAAGGAGCTTGGACGCCCTATTCCTGAACCAAAGGGGCGTTTGCTATTTGCCTAAAAGCAAAATGCAATAAAAACTTGTTTTTGAACATATTTTACTAAATACAATCAATCTTTTTAAGGGTATAGGGGTACCCTTTAAAATTTGGTGAGGAGAGGTTAGAGGTAGAGTTCGTTAGGAAATACCACAACCTCTGATTGCACAGATTAAAATTTTGAGATGTTATCT
>JAHFEP010000278.1 GCA_023248415.1 Nitrospirota bacterium | reverse complement strand
CGCGCTCAGTATAACCTTCTTTGTAATAGCCTGCCCTCCTCGGTCCTGCACAGGAAAGTGATAACAAAATAATAACAAGACATATTGTAAAGTTAAAACTGTAAATTTTAAATTTTAAATTATTTGGATTCACTCTTAAAATTTCCAATCTCAAATCTTCAATTTACAATCTTTTTCTTATCTCTTAGCTCTGCTTTATGCTGCCCCTTCTGCTGCCTTTGGCGCCTCTTCCTTCTTTACCTCTGCTGTTTCAGCCTTCTTGCCTGCTAATTTTGCCTTTAGCCTTGCCTCAGCAGAAGCAATAGACTTGACCCTTCTCTGGGTCTTTTTAATCCTTTTGCGTATTTTTTTCAGAATCTCCTTTTTCTTTTCATCACTGCTGAACTTCTTTGCCTTCTCTTGCAACCTGACAACCTTTCCCTTTAACTTAACAACATCTGCCATACAAAAACGCCCTCCTTTTATTTTATACTCCCCGCATCTCGGGGTGCCATATCAGCTTATGAAGCTGTATTTGAAACCTTACATTAAGATTATCCTCTAAGAGCCACTCTGCCAATTCCCTCGGCTCTATCTCGCCAAAAACTGGTGAAAAGAGTATATTACATTTTTCTGAAAGATTAAACCTTTCTATTATCTCCTTTGCCCAATTATAATCATCTCTGTCTTTAATCACAAATTTTATCTCATCTGATTTTGTCAGATAATTGAAGTTTCTAAAATCCATTCTGTCAGATTCGCCGCTGCCCGGACACTTAATATCAACAATCTTGATAACCCTCTTATCCACCTTGCTTAAATCTATGCTGCCGTTTGTCTCAAGAGAGACATTATAACCATTATCAAGGAGACTGTCCATCAGTCTGTAGACGTCGCCTTGAAGCATCGGCTCACCGCCTGTAATCTGGACAAGTGATAATCCAAGAGCATTTACTCTATCAATGACCTCATCAACTGTTAAATCAACCCCTTCTTCATAGGCATATTTTGTATCACACCATTTGCATCTAAGATTACAGCCGGTTAATCTGATAAAGATTGTTGGTATGCCTGCAGAGGACGATTCTCCCTGAATGCTTTTAAATATCTCGTTTATCTTCATTCCTTTTCCAGCCTTATCCCAAGATGAAATATCCTGCTGTCCTTTATCTCTATCTCAATGGCCTGTGACCTATAACCGCTCTTTTTAAATTCAAGCTTGTGTCTGCCGGTGGGAAGCTCTATCTCTCCTCCCCTTCCTCTTAAATCTTCGCCTGTTCCAACTAATGTGCCATCAACAAACACCTCTGTTGTTACAGGGTCTAATTCTAAAGAAACAATCCCTCTGTCAGCAGCAGGTTCTGGCTTTGGCAATGGTTCTTTACCCTTTTCTAATCTAATCATCTTAAAATCAATATTTATCATTTGCCCCGGATTCATATAGAAATCCTGTGAAAAGGTTTCGTATCCTTCCATCCGAAACTCAATCTTGTGGGAGCCTAATGTAACAGAAAGATACCTTGGGAAACCATCGTAGTCATCTGCTGTGCCAACATACTTTCCGTCCAGATATACCTTTGCCTCCTCAGGTTCAACATCTGTATCAACATAACCCCAGTTCGGCGGTTGAGGCGGATATCTGTACCAGTAAGGGTCGTATGGATACCAGAACGGGTCATAAGGATAGACCCTGATAACAGGTCCAAAATAGACATGGCCCCGCCCCCTATGCTCTGCTAAAAGAGGTGAAAAGGCGCTTAAAATGAAAATGGATACAAGCATTATGATAATATACCTTCTCATTGTCCTCACCTCCTCTTATTTAGTTCCTCTTTAAAAAACTTCTGATATAATACATCCCATTCAGAACTATTTTCTACAATTCTTTTTGAATATGAATCAAGCTTTCTTCTGACAATAACACCTATCTCGTCATCCAATTTTATCTCTGAATTAATGATCCTTTTCATCTCCCTTAAAACCTTTATCTCGTCAACAAGCAGCTTTGCAAGTTTATCCTTCTTTATTCTGTCAAGGAGAAGATGGGTGATATGATTTATCTTATCTTCGCTTAGTATCATTACAAAACAACTCCCCGCTCCTTGATTAACTTATTCTTGATCATATTAAACATCTTCCCGTAATCAATATCTCCCTTATCAATCTCCTTTTCGTATACCTTTAAAAGCTCCTTAACCTCCTGATTTATCTTATCCTCCAACATCAATTCCTCTGTAATAATATGCTCCAGCCTTAACGCAAACTGCTCTTTTGGAATTAAAGGCTCAATATATTTTCCCTCTATCAGCTTATTAACTAATTCCTTTGATATAAAGGAAATCCGCTCCTTTGAAAGCTTCAATTATTTGTCTCCTTTATTGCCATCATATCAAAATTTCTCTTTTATTGCAATGGATTAAATGTGGTTGACTCTTTATATTTTCTCGTGCTAAAGTATATTTAATATGCAAACTATAAATAATCTCAATCTGACAGAAAATGCGCTTATTGTCCTTGATAAAAGGTATCTGAAAAAGGACAGGGATGGGAATATTATTGAAACCCCTGAGGAGATGTTCCACAGGGTTGCAAAGAATATTGCCTCAGCAGAGTTTATATATAACCCAAAGGCAGTTGTAAGCGAGGTGGAAGAGGAATTCTATGAGACAATGACTAATTTAGATTTCCTGCCGAATTCACCTACCCTTATGAATGCAGGAAGGGAGCTTCAGCAGCTTGCTGCATGTTTTGTTCTGCCAATTGATGACTCTTTGGATTCTATATTTGAGGCAGTAAAGGATACGGCAATCATCCATCAAAGCGGCGGCGGCACAGGATTTTCATTCAGCAGATTAAGGCCGAAGAATGACAGGGTTTCTACAACAAGCGGTGTTGCAAGCGGGCCTGTATCCTTTATGAAGGTATTTAATACAGCAACAGAGGTAATAAAACAGGGCGGTGCAAGGCGCGGCGCAAACATGGGTATATTAAGGGTAGACCACCCTGATATAATGGAATTTATAAGGGCAAAGGAAAACCCGGCAGAGTTTACCAATTTCAATCTGTCAGTGGGAATAGATGACAAATTTATGAAGGCCTTTGAGGATGATGCCAATTACGACCTTATAAACCCAAGGAACAATAAGGTTATAAAAGGCCTTAAGGCTAAGGATGTGTTTAATGACATTGTTGATGCTGCATGGAAAAATGGCGAACCCGGGATTGTCTTTCTTGATACAATAAACAGGTTTAATCCAACACCCCATCTTGGAAAGATTGAAGCAACAAATCCAT
>JAHFEP010000277.1 GCA_023248415.1 Nitrospirota bacterium | reverse complement strand
TGATAAGGAAGACAGTTACCGCCACAGCAAATGGCTTTCATTCATGAGCAAGAGATTGAAACTTGCAAAAATTCTTTTAAAAGATACTGGGGTAATTTTTATTTCAATTGATGATAATGAAGCAGCGCAATTAAAACTTCTTTGTGACGAGATTTTTAGGGAACAAAATTTTATTGCAAATTACATTTGGGAGTCAAGAAGTGGTAAAGGAGCAACCGCCACACATGTTGTAAATCAGCACGAATATGTTTGCTGTTATGCCAAGAATATAGAGAAAGCCCAGCTTATACAAGATGTAAGAGAAACTAAAGGTGGAAATTTTGAAGATAAAAAAGGGAAATATCGCAGGGAACAGTTAAGGCAATGGGGACAAGGCGATAAAAGGGAAGATAGACCTACAATGTACTATCTTATCAAAGCACCTGACGGAACCGAAGTTTATCCAATTAAGGATGACGGTTCTGATGGAAGATGGCGTGTAAGCAAAACCACAATGGAAAAACTCATTAGCAGTGATGATGTTGAATTTGTTTTTGACGGCAAAAAATATCAGGTTTATAGAAAAGTAAGGGAAGGACGAATTACAAAAACAGCAATGGGAACACTATTGTTTGGTTTAGGAACAGCTTCAACAGGGACGATAGAATTAAAACAAATTTTCAGAGATAAGGTGTTTGATACTACAAAACCATTGGGTTTAATTAAATATTTAATTAATCTGGTTGATTTAAAAAAAAGCGGTATCGTTCTAGATTTTATGGCTGGCTCTGGTACCACTGGCCATGCGGTCTCAGAGTTAAACAAAGAAGATGGAGGCAATAGGCAATTTATCCTTTGCACAAATAATGAAAACAATATCTGCACAGATGTTTGCTATCCTCGCCTTCAAAAGGTTATAAAAGGCTACAAAAATTCAAAGGATGAGAAGATTGAAGGGCTTGGAGGTAATCTTAAATATTTCAAGACCGCCTTTGTCGGCTCAGAGCCGACGCACAGAAATAAGAAGATGCTTACTGATAAGTCAGTGGAAATGCTTTGCATTAAAGAAAACACCTTTGAAGAGGTTTTGCATAAACCTGTCCCTGCAGGTTTTAAGCAGGGAAAGGCATTTCGTATTTTCAAAAACAAGGAAAAATATCTGGCAATCCTCTTCGATGAAATGCAGATTGATGCATTCAAAAAAGAGGTAGGCAAATTAAAACTGCCTGTATCTGTTTATGTCTTTTCGCTGGAAGGTGATGACTTTAGGGAGGAGTTTGAGGATTTGAAGAATAAGATTACGCTTTGTTCAATACCAGAGGCAATCTTAAAGGTTTATAGGAGGATTTTTAAATAAATAATAAGTTGTCATTCCCGCGAAGGCGGGAATCCAGTGATGGATGCCCGATAAAAGCATTCGGGCATGACATCGTTAATTACCGAGTTAAATACTATGTATAAAATTTTAAAATACCAGGAAGAAGCCGTTGATAAACTTGCAAGACAGGTGAACGAGCTTTTGGAACGTTCAGACCCTAAAACCTGCATATTCAAAGCGCCTACAGGTTCCGGCAAGACAATAATGATGGCTGAGTTTCTTGCCCGTTTTGTTGAAAACAGAAAAGACGGCAAGGCCTTTTCTTTTATTTGGGCTGCGCCCCGCAAACTGCATAATCAGAGCAAGGAAAAACTGGAAAATTATTACAGGAATACCCGCACGCTTCAATGCTCAAACATAGAAGACATTACGGATAAAAAGATTGGAGAAAATGAAATCCTTTTTCTTAACTGGGAAAGCATAAATAAAAAAGACAATGTCTTTGTCCGTGAAAACGAGAATGATTTTAATCTGACCTCAATAGTTGAGAACACACTGGAAGAAGGCAGAGAAATAATTCTCATCATTGACGAAAGCCACCACACCGCAAGCGCAGAAAACACAAAAGGGCTGATTGAAATAATGAAGCCAAAGATCACAATTGAGGTTTCTGCAACGCCGCACATGACCTCTGATTACAGGATAGTAATTGAATTTGAAGATGTAAGAGCAGAGGGGATGATTAAAAAAGAGGTGGCGATCAACCCTGCATTAAAAGAAGAAAATTTGGAAGGGAAAGGAAGCGATGTTTTTATTTTAGAGCAGGCGATTGCAAGGAGAGAAGAGCTAAAGAGACATTTTGAAGCTATTGGAAAAGAGGATATAAACCCATTGCTTCTGATTCAACTGCCTGATAAAAGCAGTATGGACTTTGAAGACAAGAAGGAGGAAATAGAAGATTTACTGAACAAGGAATTTAGAATAAATACTGATAATGGAAAACTGGCAATATATCTTTCAGAGGACAAACGAAACCTTGAAAATATTTCTAAAAATGATAATGAGGCGGAAGTGCTGATATTCAAACAGGCAATTGCATTGGGATGGGATTGTCCAAGGGCATACATACTTGTTTTGTTCAGAGAATGGCATTCAGCAAATTTCTCAATTCAGACGGTCGGCAGGATTTTAAGGATGCCTGAAACACAGCATTACGCAGAGATTGAGGAATTAAATAAGGGGTATGTTTATACCAATATTGCAAACAATAAAATACACATAGAGGAGGATATTGCAAAGGATTACTTCACGCTTTATACAGCAGAAAGGGACAAAACATATAAAGACATTGACCTTCTTTCATGCCACACAAAACGCCAGAGAGAAACCACTCGTTTAAATCCTGTATTTATAAATATCTTTTTAGACATAAGCAAAAGCAGTAAATTAAAGGCCAAACTAAAACAGGATGTTGTAAAGATTACAGACCATATCCCAATAGATGGAGTTATACATTTAGAGATGGCTGGAACAGTGCAAGACCCTGTTGAAGTATATAAAGACCTTGCGCTTGCCAAAACACTCAAAGAATTAGAAAACGCCTTTAAATATTTTATCATAGATGCCTTGCATTCGGGCGGAATGTTTCCTGAACAACGTTCAGTAGGCAGGGTTTGCACTGCAATTTATCAATTCTTTTTAGATGAATTCAATATGAATTATGAAGAAAAACAAAAAGAAATTACGACAATTGTTTTAAGCAAGGAAAACGATCAGCATTTCAGAGATGTGATAAACACAACGCTTAAAGAATACCAGGCAAAACATCCCAAAAAAGAAAACAAACTTGAGTTTAATAAAAATTGGAATATCCCGAAGAAAATAGAATACAATGCAAACTATGAGGAGCAAAAACCAAAGCCAAGAAATTCTATAGTAAAGCCGTATTACAGCATATCTTCTAAATCCAGACAATATC
>JAHFEP010000110.1:2140-9014 GCA_023248415.1 Nitrospirota bacterium | reverse complement strand
TTCCAAGCCTCTCAGGTGTCTTTACATCCACCAATATCAGCCTTGAAATCTTGTTGAGGTCAATATTTTTAATCTTAACAATGCCAAATGCCTCTTCAGGCGTCTTTGAAAAAAAATTGCGAACATTCCTCTCCTGTGCGCCTGAGAAGACAGGTATTGCCTCAGGATAGAGTTTCTTTGCTGCAAGCATGGATGCAAGGGAATCAAAGTCTGCATTGGTATGGCTTGTGATAACCTCCATTAAGCTATTTTCCCTCTAACACCCTGTCAATATCAAGCGGCAGCAAGACTATTTCTATTCTCCTGTTCTGAGCCTTGCCCTCGTCTGTATCATTGCCAGCAATCGGCCTGTATTCTGAATATCCTGCTGCCACTAAAAGCTTTGGGTCAATTTCTGCCTTGTCCTGCAGGAATCTTGCAACTGTAGTTGCCCTTGTTGTAGAAAGCTCCCAGTTTGTTGGATACTTTGCCTGCAAGCCAGGACCGATCGGCACATTATCCGTATGGCCTTCTATCCTTATCTGCTTGTCAGTTACCTTCTTTAATATGTCGCCAACCTTTTTTAATACCTCTTTTCCCTTTGGCTTTATCTCTGCCTTGCCAGAATCAAACAATATCTTTTCAACCATATTTACAGAGAGCTTGTCTTTAATCTGCGTAATCTTTATCTCGCCCTGTTTGATTTCCTGCTGAAGGTCTTTAACAAGGTTGTCATAAGTTGATTTTAGCCTTGAAACTACCTCTTCTTTTTCCCTTGCAAGCCTTTCCATCTCTCTTGACAATTCTCCTTTTGCATCAAGAAGCTCCCTGTTCTTCTGCATTAAATCAGCAATAATCTTGGACTGCGCATCCTTGCTTGATTTCATTGATTCATTGAGCTTAGCGATGTCGCTTTCAAGCCCTGCTATTTTTTTCTTTAAGGAGCTGATTTCATCGTTTAATAATCTGTTTTCGCTATTTGCCTTGCCCAACGCAGCATTTGTCTTGTCCACATCACTCTTGTAATTCTCTGCCTCCCTTACCTTGTCCTGATATTTTCCTGTTGTTACAAAACACCCAAAGAGGGTTGTAAATGAAATAAATACCATAATAAACTGTATCAGTCGTTTCATAAGAGGCCTCCTCGTATAATATATTAGTTATTGAACATTGCTAAATATTACATTAATAAGCACAGATTTGCAACAGCAAAGTAGCTGATTTTAAACACGGCTTTTTCATTGTTTTCCCTTTAGTTATGCAGGCAAAAGAGGGCTTTTTTGTATATAAAAGCCACTTTTTTTGAAAATATGATATAATTAGCTATTAAGAAATTCCAATGTGGCTTTAAGTTATCATGTCATTAAACATAATTCATATCTGAGCAGTTCCATTCTTTATTGATTCAAGTTGTTCTTTTAGGGTTTGCCAGGATTAGATTTTTAGAAACTGAATCATCAAATATTATTCTAAAAAACAAAATATATGAAACACAGTTTATTAAAGCGTCTAAGAGAAGGAAGATTATGAGAAAGGCAATATTCTTATCCATAATTTTGTTAACCATAATTCTGATTTCAGGCTGTGCAAAGAAAGAGCAGAGGCCGATAAAGATAAGCATAAATGTCTGGCCGGGTTATGCCCATGCCTTTATTGCAAAGGAAAAGGGTTTTTTTAAGAAGAATAATGTTGATGTTGAATTAATACTTAAAAAGAATATTACTGAATCTGCTGAGTTGTATAAAAATGGAGAGGTTGACGGATTCTTTGATGTGCTTGCAGATGTTATCATGTTTAATTCAGAAGGGATTACAACTAAGGTGGTTTATATCTCGGACTATTCAGATGCAGGGGATGTAATAATGGGAAGGGTAGGGCTGAAATCTGTATCAAGCCTTAAAGGTAAAGTTATAAGTTTTGAAGGGGTGAATACCTTTTCGCATATCTTTGTCCTTAAAACACTGGAGAAGGCAGGATTAAAAGAGGCAGATGTGAAGTTTGAAAATATCCCTGCTCTGGATGTATTGACTGCTCTGGAGCAGCGGAAGATTGATGCAGGCCACACATGGGAGCCTGTAACTTCGCAGGCTTTGAAAAAGGGTTATAAGAAATTGGCAAAGGCAGGGGATATTCCGGGCATTATATCGGATGTTCTGTCATTTAATACAAGGATAATCAAAGAGAGGCCTGAGGATATAAAACGGATAATTAAATCATTGGCGGAAGCAAAGGCATTTGTTTTTTCAAACAGGGAAGAGGCAATGAAGCTTATGGCAAAAGCAGAGGAGATGTCTGTTGAAGAGATGGATGGCGGGTTTAATGATGTCCGCCATCTTGATTTAAAAGAGAATGTTGAGGCGATGGGAAAGAAAGGCGCAGCATCGCTGCACAGTTTTGGGGAGGGCATTGCTGATTTTTATTTTAAGAGGGGACAGTTGTCAAAGATGCCGAATATTGACGAGGTTATTGAGCCAATGTTTGTTAATGATTTAACCAGAGGATAATAGTTTTAACATCATTAACCACAATGCTGACAGCAAGGCCGATAAGTTTTAAGTTAAAGCTCACCTTATTAATGCTGGGGATAACCCTTGCCCTCGGCATTTCTATTTCTTATATTGTCTATATGTCAAATGTTAAAACACTGGAAATGCAGATAACAAAGGGATTGGAAGATACAGCATTAAAGACAATGGATGCTGTAGACATGGTGTTATATGAAAGGTCTTTGGATATAAGGTTGATTGCCAGCGACCCGATAATCAGGACAAGAAATTCCACTTCTAAAACAATCACAGAAAGGTTAATAGAATACAGGAATCTGTATAAAATTTATATTTCTCTCTCCTTTTTTGATGTAAATCTTACAAGGATAGCGGATACCAGCATGATGCACCTTGGCAAAAAGAATAAATCAAGCCAATGGACTGAAGATGCGCTTCGCAACGGTGTTGTAAGTTCAGCATCTGACATCAGATTTGTAGAGGAGTTAAATGCTGCTATTATTTATTTTGCATCACCTGTGAAGGATAAAGATGGAAATGTATTTGGCGTAGTGGTTGCGAGAATGCCAATTGGCAAATTATATGATGTAGTAAATAAAGCAGTCGGCATACATGGAGAAGATACAGAGATAGACCTGATTAACAGAGGCGGTTTATTGCTTTATTCAAACTATAACAGAAAGGGGATATTAAAGGAAAGATTGGCAATGTGGGAAGATATAAAAAAATTTATGATGAATAAAAGGGTCGGGAATATAAAAGGGTATTTTAATATACATAAAGAATTAAAAGAAAAAAATATCTTTGTCTTTACCGATGAAGCGGGCTATCAGGACTTTAAGGGAAATGGCTGGAAATTAATTATGCACATCCCGACAACAAAGGCCTTTGCCCCTGCTGTTGAGTTAAGGGACAGGGTTATTGCTGTTTCATTGCCGATAATTATTTTTTCAGTCTTTATTGTATTGTTTTTTGCTAATTCAGTTGTAAAACCAATAATACAACTGAGGGATGCAGCAGCAGAGGTTGGCAGAGGGAATCTTGGGATAGAGTTGAAAACAAAATCCAGAGATGAAATAGGGGAGCTGACTGATAGTTTTAATAAGATGTCAAAAAGCCTTCAGGAGACAACTGTTTCAAGGGATTATGTCAATAATATTGTTAAGAGTATGGCAGAAACGCTTATAGTTCTTGGTCTTGACGGAGCTATTAAAACAGTTAACAGATCTGCCCTTAAACTTCTTGAATACAGGGAAGAGGAATTGGTAGGAAAGCCTATTGATATGATTTTTACTGCAGAAGAGAAATTGTTCAAAGAGAATGACTTGAATAATTTAATAAAAATAGATTCTGTTAGAGACACGGAAAAAATTTATGTTGCAAAAAATGGCAGAGAAATACCAGTTCTTTTTTCTGCATCAATATTGTGTGATTATAATGGCATGCCTCAGGGTATTGTGTGTGTTGCACAGGACATTACAGAGCTTAAGAGCGCAAATGAGAGGCTGCAGAAATTTTCCAACGAATTGCAGAGGAGCAATAAGGAGCTTGAGCAGTTTGCATATATAGCCTCGCATGATTTGCAGGAGCCTCTGCGAAAGATTAAGGCATTCGGCGAAAGGCTTAATGCCAAAATCAGCAATATGCTTGATACCCAAAGCCGGGATTATCTTGACCGTATGCAGAATGCAGCAGAACGAATGGAGGGGCTGATTAACGGCCTGCTGACCTTTTCCCGCATTACCACCAGGGCTCAGCTCTTTGTCTCTGTTGACCTTAAGAAGGTGGTTCACGATGTAATTTCAGATCTGGAGGTGCGTTTGGAGCAGACGCACGGCAGCATTGAATTAGACACCATTCCAGTAATTGACGCTGACCCGCTGCAGATGCGCCAGTTATTTCAGAACCTTCTTGGCAATGCGCTGAAATTTCATAAGAAGGATGAACCCCCTGTGGTAAAGGTATATAGCAAACCTTTGAAAGAAGCCTCTGATATGGTTTTCTCTGATAGTAAGTTTTGCCAGATTATTGTGGAGGATAATGGCATTGGCTTTGACGAGAAGTATCTTGACCGCATCTTTGGCGTTTTTCAGAGGCTGCACAGCCGCAGCGAATATGAAGGGACAGGCATAGGCCTTGCTGTCTGCCGCAAGATTGTTGAGCGTCATGGCGGCGCCATTACAGCAAAAAGCAGTGTGGGGCAGGGGGCAATGTTTATTGTTGCCCTGCCTGTTAAGCAAAAAGGAGGAAATCTATGATAAAGCAAGGGTCACCTATTACGATTTTAATGGCTGAAGACGATGAAGAGGACAGGATGTTGACCACAGAGGCCTTTGAAGAGATTAAACTGGCCAATGACATGCGTTTTGTGAATGACGGCGAAGAATTAATGGATTACCTCTACAGGAGAGGCCGTTATTCCAATCCAGAAAGTTCTCCCAGGCCCGGGTTGATTCTGCTTGACCTGAATATGCCCAGAAAGGACGGCCGAGAGGCGCTTAAAGAGATTAAGAGCGACCCAAAGCTTAGACAGATTCCCATTGTGGCGCTTACAACCTCAAAATCAGAGGAGGATATCTTCAGGACATACGACCTTGGTGTAAATTCATTTATTACAAAGCCTGTTTCATTTGTATCATTAGTGGCTATTGTAAAAACACTCTCAGAATATTGGTTTGAGATTGTTGAGCTGACTCCAAAAAAGGATTAGGCATTGATATGGAAGAACAGCAGATTAAAATACTTCTTGTAGAAGATGATGAAGATGATTATGTTATAACCCGCGATATGCTTTCTGAAATCGGAGGGGCAGGCTACCTTCTTGACTGGACGCCAACATATAATACTGCCTTTGAAGCTATTAAACAAAATAAACATGATGTATATCTCTTTGATTACCGTCTTGGCGAGCATAGCGGGCTTGAGCTTTTGCGAGAAACTGTTAAGAGCGGATGCAAGTCGCCCGTAATTATGCTGACAGGGCAGGGCGACCATGAAGTAGATATTGAGTCAATGAAGTCAGGCGCTGCAGATTATCTTATCAAGGGAAAGATTGATGCATCCGCTCTGGAGCATTCTATCCGCTATGCCATTGAACGGAAGAAGGCAGAGGAGAGGATATTATTTTTAGCCTATTATGATAGTTTAACAAACCTCCCGAACCGCATCTTGTTTAAAGACCGTCTGAACCAGACTTTATCTGTGGCCAGGCGGTATCAAAGGCTGCTGGCAATATTATTCCTTGACCTTGATAATTTTAAGCGCATCAATGATACACTGGGACATTCTGTGGGCGACGAGCTGCTGAAGCAGGTCGCAGACCGTTTATCTAACTGTATTCGCAAGAGCGACTCTGTCAGCCGCTACAGCACAGATGAATTTGACACTGTTGTAGCCCGTCTTGGCGGGGATGAGTTTACCATATTGCTGACAGAGATTGCCCAGCTTCATGATGCAATGAAGGTTGCTCAGCGAATTCTTGATGCGATAGCCCAGCCATGTGACATAGAAGGGCAGGAGGTGTTTGTTACTGCAAGCATCGGTATTGCCATATATCCTATAGACGGCGAGGATGTTGATACCCTGCTTAAAAATTGCGATACTGCAATGTACCATGCAAAAAATGAGGGAAGGAATAATTATAAGTTCTATGAACAGTCCCTGAACAAGACTGCCTTAGATAGCCTCACCCTTGAAAATGACCTGCGCAAGGCGCTGGATAAGCAGGAGTTCATGGTTTATTACCAGCCGAGGATTGATATCCGCACAAAAAATGTTGTTGGATTTGAAGCGCTCATACGTTGGCAGCATCCACAGAAAGGCATGGTGCCTCCTTTGCAGTTTATTCCAATGGCAGAGGAAAATGGACTGATTGTGCCAATTGGCGAGTGGATACTGCACGTTGCCTGCAGGCAGAATAAGGCATGGCAGTCAGAAGGTTTTGCCCCTATTTTTCTATCTGTAAACCTGTCAGGCAAACAGTTTAAGCAGCAGAATCTTATAAAAACAGTAGAGCAGGCTTTATCAGAAACTGCTCTGGACCCAAAATATCTTGAGCTGGAGATTACAGAGAGCATAATTCAGGATACAAAATCAACTGCTGAAATATTAAGCGAGTTAAGGAAATTGGGGCTAAAGATATCAGTGGATGATTTTGGAACAGGCTATTCTTCCCTGAGCTATTTAAGACGTTTTCCTGTAGATGCGCTAAAGATTGACCGCTCGTTTGTAAAAGATGCTACAAAGGATACGGACAGCGCTGCGATTGTTAAGGCAATCATTGCCATGTCGCATTGTTTGAAGCTGCGGGTTGTTGCTGAGGGGGTGGAAACAGAAGAGCAATTAAAATTCTTATCTGCTGAGGGATGCGATGAGTTTCAGGGTTATTTAGT
>JAHFEP010000110.1:0-2040 GCA_023248415.1 Nitrospirota bacterium | reverse complement strand
TTAAATTCCTCAGGCCTTTTATCCAGAGCAACAGTTTCTTTTTTAAAAGATTCAATATCCATAGCCCCGTCCTTTAAAAATCTCTTTGATACTCCTTCTATCAGATACCATTCATCCTTCTCGTATTGCATCTCTTTTGCATCAATCCGTTCTGTCAGATTAAAATCAGGGTCAAATTTATATACAGAGATGCCTTTAAATTGATTATTTCTTGCATCTAATAACTGGATATTAAATATAGTATCATTGCTGCCTTTAAACCATACCCTGTCCTGCTTGAAGAATATCTTCTGCGGCTTCTTTTCTATTATTACATATTTTACATGATAGAATTTCTGGGTAGCATACGGGACTATTGTTTCATTTCCAAGAAGGATAAAGATGCTTATAAAGAAGGTTAATGCAAGCAAAGGGTTGGTTATATTATAAATGCTTACGCCGCTTGCCTTCATTGCAGTTATCTCGTTGCTCTTTGACAGTCCGCCTAAGGTCAATAATGTTGAAAGCAGGATTGTTACAGGGCTTGTTTGAAATATTATCATCGGAAGTTTCAGGACGAAATATTCTAACGCATATCTAAGAGAGGTCTTGTTTTCAACAAAGTAGTCAAGGTTTTCCACAAATTCTATTATAAGATATAAAACAATGATGGCGCACATGCAAAGCATGAATATTTTCAAAAATGATTCTATTATATATCTGGATAATATCGTCATTTCTTTCTGATTGCCCCGATCTTATTTAAAACATGATAATAGATATTAATAAAAAGGTTGACGGTTTTAAATGGTGATTCATTGGCAGACTTTATTAATAAGAATGCGCCGAAGAATGTAAAGAATATGTTCGGCAGCCAGATGGCAAAGAAGGCATGAATTAAATCCTTTTTGCCGAGATAATCTCCAAACATATTTAGAAGGTAATACGCGAGTGTTATTCCTATTGCTATGGCAAAACCAGCGGACCTTCCTGACCGCCTTGAGGCTATGCCGAGAGGCGCACCTATGATGCCCATCAGCAGGCAGGCAAATGGGATAGAGAATTTTTTATTTATCTCCATTAATAAGACATTATAGCCTTTCTTTTCCTTTTTCATTTTGCCTATTTCATTCTGAAGCTCGCCTATTGTCATTTCCCTGCGGCCCTTTGTAATTTTGCTTTCTTTAACTTCAATATTGAGCTGGAGGTCGTAGTTGGTAAATTCCACCTTCTGATATGTGTCAGCGCCTTTAGCGCCTCTGTGAAGGCTTCCGTTCTTCAATCTCAGGATTATATTCTTTGCCTCTTCATCTGTAATAATTAAACCTGATTTTGCAATAATAAGATTCGGCTCCTTAGGGTCGCGCAGGTCTGATATAAATATCCCGTTAAACTCCTCTGGTCTCGGCATCTCTTTTACATAAATCATCAGATTCTCAAAGGTATCGTTAAAGACGCCCTCTTCAATGCCAAGGGAAGCCTTTGCCTTTATTGTATTATAAAGCAGGCTTTTGAATGCAAAATTGCCGTAAGGCATTGCAGATGTCATAAGGTATACAGTAATCAAACCTGCAGCAAATGCATATGCTGAAACAGGCAGAATCATCCTGTAAAGGCTTACGCCGCTCGCCTTAAAGGCAGTGATTTCTCCGTCGTTTGAGAGGCGGTTGAATGCAAGTATTGAGGCTGTTAATGTAGACACAGGGATTGTCAGGACTAAAAATGAGGGAAGGATAAAGATGATTAATTCAAAGACTATGACAGGGCTTATCCCTTTATTTATCAACAAATCAGTTAATTTTAATATCTGATTCATAAAGAGGACAAAGGTAAAGACAAAAAGTGAGAGAATAAACGGTGGAAGAACCTCTTTGATTATGTAGCGGTCAATTATCTTAACCATAACTAACAATATAACTTATCTGTTGTTATTTGTAAATAACCTTCACAAGATAAAGCCCATGGGGGGGCGCGGTCTTGCCTGCGAGTCTTCTATCTTTTGATTTCAAGATGTTTTCTATCTGGGTGGGCAATAGTTTTCCCATTCCCACATAGACGAGT
>JAHFEP010000276.1 GCA_023248415.1 Nitrospirota bacterium | reverse complement strand
AGAATCTGCAACGCCCTTTATAGAGGTATTCATCTGATTAATGGATGCAGATGTAGACTCAGTTGATTCTGCCTGCGCCTTTGCCCCCTTTGAAAGCTTGTCTGTATTTGTATTCATCTGCGTTACTGCACCTGATATGCTGTCTGCAGTAAGCTGAATCTTATTAATTATTGCCTTCAAATTCTCTCCCATCTTAGCCATGCTTTTTCCAAGCATGCCTATCTCATCATTTGACTTTATCTCTAATTGCTGCTGCAGGTTGCCCTGTGCGATTGTCTGGGCAAAGGAGACCCCTTTTGATAACTGAGTGGCAATATTTGATGAAATTGCATAACCGATGCCAACTGCAATTGTGAGCGAAATTACCGTTATTATAAAAAGCATCAGCCGCATATTCTTTCTGGCATCTTCTATATCCTTTCTGCTTACTGCAATGTATAGTTTTCCAACAACATTATTGCTGCCAGACCCTCCCAATTCAATGTACGCAGCGTTATATGAAACGCCGCCAATCTCAATGTTTTTTGCATGTTCCTTTTCAATTGTGCTGATTGACTCGTAAATGTTTTTTATACTGCCATCGGAAAAGGTAGTCGCCCTTATTTCATTATTAAATACAAACATTATCTCTGCGCCGGTAAGTTCTTTAAGCCGTTTAGCCAAAAGATTATTGAGATACAAACCTGTCATAATAACTGCAATAGATTTATCCTCCCGTACTATCGGCCCGGCTGCATTAATGGTATAGACCCCATTTTCCTCCTCTATATCAGCAATTAGTTTGTTGGTAAGGGCCTCTTTGATTATATTCTTGCCTGATTTATTTTCTATCGGTTTTTCTATACTATGGCCTCTGGCAATTACCTTTCCGCCCGGCTCAATAGCCTCAACGGTGTCTAGTTCTAAAGCCTCCTTATGCTTTTTAAGTTCAGCCGCAAGGCGGGCCTGGTCACCTGTCAGAGAGGCAATGTACGCGGTATCAACAATGGTCTGTTCACCCCGCAAGAATTTTGTGTAATTTAACAATTTTGTTTTATATTCATTAAGAATGTTTGATGCGGAATTCTTGATATACTCAACCTGTTTATTTTGGCCGGCCTCCATCTTTGATTGAATTATACCTGATGCAAAATATTGGATAATTATTATCGGTATAAGTATTAATAGAAAAAAGGTGATTATTAACTTATGTTTTATTTTTATATCTTGCCATCTCTGGAGCAAGCCTTTTACATTCATTGGAACACGCCTTTCAAATAAATTAAGGTTTATTTACCCCGTTAGAAAGTACAAAGCATCTTTCCAACGGGGTAAATTTAAGGGCTTACTTTTTATACTCCTTTATACTTATAGCATTCTTTGCAACTACAGCCTGGCCTTCGTCGCTTAAAACAAAATCAAGAAACTTCTTCATCTTATCGGTCATCTCACCCTTTTTTGTAGCTACATATAACGGTCTTATTAAAGGGTATTTGCCATTCAGATAATTCCCTTTATTAGGTTCAACGCCATTATAGCTTAATAGCTTAAGTTCACGCTGGACAGCGCTGCCAGAGCCAGTTACGCCAATGGCATAGGGATTCTTCTCAACCTCTTTCTCCACCTCGCTGCTGCTCTGAACCTTTAAGGCAGACCCTGTTAGCTTAATATTATGCCCAAGTTTTTCATTCAGAATCAGCCTTGCACCATCTGTCTCTTCATGTCTTTCTACTACAATTATAGGCTTGTCCTCACCGCCTAATTCCTTCCAGCCCTTTATCTTGCCTTCCATAACCTTGATGAGCTGGTCTTTTGTAATATTTTTTGCAGGATTGCTCTTATGCACAATGAATACGAGGGCATCATAGGCTACAATGGTAATTTTTACAGCCTTATCCTCGTCTTCTATCAAGTGCCTGCATGTGCCTCCCATATCAACTGTTCCAGCGCCTGCTGATTTTATCCCGAGTGTAGCGCCACCGCCCTTTACATCCACCTTAATTCCTGTCTTGGCCTCATATACCTTTGCCACATCCTTCATATACGAGATAGTGCTGGTGCTGCAGCCTGCAAATTTGAGCTCCTCTGCATAGGCAGCTCCTGCAATAAAAATGAGTGCAAAAGCAATCGTTAAAACAATCCTCTTCATGATAAACCTCCTCTTAGATGTTAGTTATTAAAATTAACCTTTTCTTCTTTTATATTATTAAGTATAGCTCCTATTTTGTTATTGTCAAGACAACCAATCGTATTAATGTAGACAATAAAAAAGACCCTATATTTCAAAAATATTGGGCCTTTTTATGGAAACATGCATATTTCTATCCTTAACCGATTAACCACAAGGGCTGTCATCCCCCATATCCTTCTCCTTTGCTGCTACAGTGTCCTGTGAGGTAAATGTCGATGCGTTTATTTCTGCTGTTATAAGAAACAGGCTGACGCTCAATATCCCTACTACGATTAATAAATATTTCTTCATTGTTTAACTACCTCCCTTTCTTTAGTTTCAAATACTTCTGATAGGTATATAAGCAACTTGTGTGCCAGAGGCATCTATTTTATATTCTATATTTTAACTGCTTGAAATTATTAATAAAATGATTATAGGAAATGGCCTTTAGAAAAGTAAATTGCAGGATTTTCAGCAGGAAATTAAGCGTTTGCTGCTAAGTTTTTTGCAGATTATATTTTTTATTTTATACTGAAGCGTCCCTCTGTTTATCTTTAACTTCTCAGATGTCTTTATCTGGTTATGGAAATAGGGAAATAGGGGGACACTGGGAAATAGGGGGACACTTCCCATATTTTCCTTGACATATTTACTATGATGGGATAGCTTCTTGCCAAGGATAGCAAGGGTTTATGCCATTAGTTATCCTCACCATATAACTCAACGTGGAAACAATAGAGAAACAGTCTTTTTTGACCAAGAAGACAGGAAGTTTTATCTCAACACCCTCAGAAGATACAGCTATAAATTGGGACTAGAGATTTGGGCTTACTGCCTTATAGAATAATGTAGAATAATGGGGACACTTCCCAATTTTCTATAAATAGTTAGAAAGGAGCAGCAACATGATAAACAGGGTTTTGAAGAAATGTTTTGGCAGCGTCCCTATAGCGCTTCTTGCATTGTGGCTGGCGGTGGTTTTTCCGCCTACGGCAGAGGCAGCGCTAAAGGTGACTGTGATAAACCAAACGGGTTATGACTTGATAGAGGTTAAGTATGTTCAGGAAAAGGGCGCAAACAAGTCCCTTGTTGGAATAACCCAACAACTGGCCAATGGCGGCTCC
>JAHFEP010000275.1 GCA_023248415.1 Nitrospirota bacterium | reverse complement strand
CTCGCCCCCCTTTAGAAAAGGGGGGAACGGGGGGATTTAAGAAAATTTCTTATCAGGTAATATCCGAAGGCAAGAGGCTTTCTGAAAAACTTGGCCTTGATTTAAAATGCGCATTGATTGGCAGCAACGTTTCTAAGCTTGCTGACGAGATTGCACAGTATGGCGCAAAGGATGTTTTAATTGCTGAGGCTAAGGAGCTTGAGAGATATTCGGCTATGCCTTATACTGCTGCCTTATTTGAGGTTGTGAACAGAGTCAAACCGAATATCATTCTCCTTGGCGCAACGAGCATTGGAAGGGACTTGGGTGCAAGGCTTGCAGCAAGATTAAAGGCAGGTTTTGTAAATGACTGCACAGGGATAGAGGCAAGCAGTAATAAGGATATAACATTTCTTCATCCTATGTATGGCGGCAAGGTGTGGAGTTATCTAAAAGGCAGCAAATCAGATGTTCAGGTTATTACTTTAAGGCCAAATGTATTTTCTCCAATAGAGCCTGATAAATCCAAAAAGGCTGTGGTTGAAAAGATTGATATAAAACTATCAGATGCAGATTTAAGGGCAAAGGTGGTTGAGCTAATAATGGCAGCAGAGGGCGCTGTTGATCTGACAGAGGCAAATATTATTGTATCCGGCGGCAGGGGGATGAAGGCGCCAGAGAATTTTAAGATGCTTGATGAGCTTGCATTAGCGCTTGGCGCTGCTACAGGCGCATCAAGGGCTGCTGTTGATGCAGGCTGGAAGCCGCACTCTTTTCAGGTCGGCCTCACAGGAAGGACAGTCTCTCCTACATTATATATTGCATGCGGTATATCAGGCGCCATACAGCACCTTGCAGGGATGTCTTCATCAAAATACATTGTGGCAATAAACAAAGACCCTGATGCACCTATCTTTAAGATTGCAGACTATGGGATTGTTGGAGATGTTTTTGAAATTGTGCCGCTGCTGATAGAGGAGATAAAGAAGGCTAAGGGATAAGCGCCTTTTTTGCCTCCACCACCCTTTCAATCCCTGACAGGTCTTTGATGATTTCTATTTTGTCATAAGCAGGATAGTGAGCAAAGAGTTCTTTTACTCCCTCTGCCTGGCCGTAGCCTATTTCTAAAATCAAACAGCCGCCTTTTTTTAGATAAGCAAATGCCTCTGGGATAATTTTACGATAAGAATCAAGGCCGTCCTCGCCTGCATACAGGGCAAGATGAGGTTCATACTCTTTTATCTCTGGCTGAAGTTTTTCCATGTCCTTTTTTGATACATAAGGCGGGTTGGAAAGTATAATATCAATTTTTTCTTCAAGCCCCAAATTCTTTAATGGCTCAAAGAAGCTGCCTTGAAGAAAAGTAATCTTATTTTCTACATCATTTCTCTCCGCATTCTCCTTTGCCACAGATAGAGCCTTCTCTGATATGTCAGTTGCGTATATTTTACTATCTGGGCTCTCCTTTGCAGCGCTCACAGCAATACATCCGCTTCCAGTGCATAAATCAATTATATTAATCTTTTGCCCTTTGCCCTTTGCCCTTTGCCCCTCAATTATCTTCACTGCCTCTTCTACAACAAGCTCTGTCTCAGGCCTTGGTATCAGGACATCCCTTGTTACCTTAAAGATAAGGCCTCTGAACTCTTCTTCGCCAATAATATACTGTATTGGCTCTCTCTTTGACCTTCTCTGAATAAATCCTTTGAAGGTATTTATTTCCATATTAGTGAGCTGTTTTTCTGAATTGAGATACAGCTTCTGCCTCTTATATTTTAATATATGGGAAAGGAGATACTCTGCATCTATCTTTGCCTCAGGGATTTTAAATCTTTTAAGATATGCTTCTGCCCAGGATAAGGACTTAAAGATGGTCCATATATCTTTTTCCACTTGACCCATGCCCCTTGACCCTATCTTTCCATTGCCTCATCAATAATTATTGCAATGTCCTTTACCTTTATCTTTTCTTCAAGTCCTTTTGCCTTTGCTGCATCATCAAGCATTACAAGGCAGAAGGGGCATGCAGTTGCAACAGTATCAGGATTTTGTTTCGCTGCCTGCTCAATGCGCATGTGATTAATCTTCTTTCCAATATTTATCTCCATCCACATGTGCCCTCCGCCAGCGCCGCAGCAAAAGCTTTTTTCCAAGGACTTTTCCATTTCATTGAGCTTAACGCCTTTAATAGAATTCAGGATATTTCTCGGTGGGCTGTATATATCATTATATCTGCCAAGATAGCATGAGTCATGATAGGTTAGATTCAGGTTCAATTCTTTTTGAGGCTTTATCCTTCCTTCTTTAATCAGATTAGCAATAAATTCTGTGTGATGAACAACCTCAAATTCACCACCGAATTGAGGGTATTCGTTCTTTATTGTATTAAAGCAGTGCGGGCAGTTGGTGAGTATTTTTTTTATGTTGTGTTTTTTTAGTGTCTCTATATTCTGTACAGCAAGCATCTGGAAGAGCCCTTCTTCTCCAATCCTCCTTGCTGCATCGCCTGTGCAGGTCTCCTTTGCGCCAAGGATTGAAAATTCAATACCTGCTGTCTTTAATATTTTTACCATTGCCTTTGAAACCTTCTGATTCCTTGCATCATAAGCGCCAGCACACCCAACCCAGTAAAGGAGTCCGTTATCCTTCCCTTCCTCTCCTTCCTTTGCAATCTTTACACCAAGCCCATCTGCCCAGTCTGCCCTTGTGGATTGAGGCTGGCCGTAAGGGTTTCCGCTGTTCATCATATTTTGCAATATGCGCGAGGCATTTCCGCTAAGTTTGCCAGAGAATAATAAATATCGCCTCATGTCAACGAGCTTGTCCACCTGCTCACAAAGAACAGGGCATTGCTCCCTGCACGCACCGCAGGTTGTGCATGACCAGATTTCATCCTCTGTTATCATCCCATACATTGGTTTGGCATCCTTAATTCTCTTATCATTCTTTTCATGCATGTGAGCATTTAGCCTTCTTAAAAAACACTTTGGTGACAAAGGCTTTTCAGATAAATGCGCAGGGCATTCATCCTGACACCTTCCGCACCGAACATTTTTGCAGGCATCCAGGTCAAGCAATTGTTTCCATGTAAAGTCCTCAAGCCTTGCAGCGCCAATGGAATCTAAGTTTTCCATATTATACACAGGGCTTAATGCGCCTTTAGGCTCGTATGAACGGAGAAATACATTAAGAGAGGCTATAAAAATATGCGAAAGCTTTGTATATGCAATAAGGCTGATAAAGAAAAATGTAAGCATAGCATGGAATATCCAGAAGACCCTGTGAAGGGATGGTATCTGCTCAG
>JAHFEP010000274.1 GCA_023248415.1 Nitrospirota bacterium | reverse complement strand
GAGGATATATTTATGCGTTTTTCTACAGGCATCAATGGAACTCCCATGCCCTCATTTGTTGATTCTTTAAAAGAGGAGGATCGCTGGCATCTCGCAAATTTCATAAAGTCTCTTCAGAAGACACCAACAAAACACGAGGTGATGAAGGCAGCACCTGTTAAAGGCGAGATACCGGATGACCCGAACAGCCCTGAGTGGCAGAAGGCATCTCCAATGGATGTCAGATTGGCAGGTCAGGTTATTGCTGCGCCGCGCTGGCAGAACCCGAGCATTGATATGGTTACAGTAAAGGCATTATATAATAGTAAGGAGATTGCCTTTCTTTTAGAATGGGATGACCCGTTTAAGGATGCAATACACAAGGAAGAGAAGGCGCTTAATACAAAGCCGCTTTTTGGGACAGGCGCATATAATTCCTATGTTGACCCTTATAAGATGGTGCCAAGGCAATTTGAGACATTTCGTGATTCAATTGCCCTGCAATTTCCAGTTAAACCGCAGGAGGGAACAAAAAAGCCGCACTTCTTCAGAGGAGATTCTGGTAATCCTGTAAACCTCTGGGTATGGAAGGCTGATATGGAGGCTTCTGCAGAGGAGGCTAATGCAACAGGCTTTGGTCAACTAACCCTTCAGCCTAAAGATAGCCAGCAGGCAAAGGGAAAAGGTGTTTGGAAAGAGGGTGTCTGGCGGGTTGTTATGAAAAGGCCTCTTAAGACAGAGGATAAAAACGATGTCCAGTTTGAAATGGGGAAGTTTATCCCTTTCTCGCTTAATGCATGGGATGGTTCCAATGGAGAGCACAATCTGCTCATGTCTCTTTCTACATGGAACTATGTGATTATAGAAACTGCTGCGCCGATAACTGTTTATCTTTATTCCCTGCTCGGTGTTATTTTAGCAGGTATCGGTGAGTTCTGGTTTGTAAGGAGGTTGAAAAATGGTTCAATGAAATAAAGTTTACTCTGAAATTAATAAAGTTGACGAGTTTAAGAGTTAGATGATAAAATCGTTCAAAATTAAAAGGAGGGTAAATCATGTGTAGAAATTTGAAAAATATTGTTTTGACAGTTTTATTAGCATTGTCCTTAATAGCGCTCGGCTCTTTTGGCGAAGGGCCTCAGGCTGCTGAGAAGAATCCATGTGCAGTGAAAAACCCATGTGCGGCGAAGAATCCTTGTGCTGTAAAAAAGAATCCCTGTGCTGTTAAGAACCCATGTGCAGCAAAGAACCCCTGCGCTGAGAAGCCAAAGCCAATAAGAAAAGCAGGCATCAAAGATAAAGCAAAGCTTATGGAAATGGGCGAGAAATTATGGAACGATAAAAAGCTCGGCACATCTGGCGCAGCCTGCGCAACATGCCATGCTGACGGCAAGGGCTTGAAAAAGACCCCGTTTCCAAAGTATATCAAGATGGCAGACGACATCCTTACCCTTGACCAGATGATTAATTTTTGTTTGCTAAATCCAATGAAGGGGAAGCCGCTTCCCGGGAACTCTGTTGAGATGACAGCCCTTGCAGCCTATGCACAGGCAAATGCAAAGGAGGATGGTGCATCTGCAAATCCCTGTGCTGTAAAAAATCCGTGTGCAATGAAAAATCCCTGCGGCAAGAAGAAATAATATAAGGAGGAATTTTTATGTTTGGATTGGGAATAAGTGAGCTTCTAATAATTTTTTCAATCATCTTTCTGCTCTTTGGAGTGAACAAGCTGCCCCAGATTGGCGACGGATTGGGCAAGGCAATCAGCGGCTTCAGGCGGAGCATTTCAGAAACCACCAAGGTAGAGGATGTAAAACAAGGGGAAGAGAAAAAACCGTAAAAAGGTTCTTATTCCTGAACAAAGTTTACATAATGTGAATCGTGTGATATAAGTATCAGTTATGTATTCAATCAATAGATATCACATCTTTATAGTAATAAGTATTTTTATTTTCTTTGCTCCTTTTTTAAGTCTGGCCTCTGTCAATAACTATTGGCAGAGGCCGATTTTGTCTCAGAACCCTGCATTCTCTCTCTATCCAGAAAATTGTGGAGCTTGCCATAAGGCGCAGTATGATGTCTGGAAGGATTCTCTGCACAGCAAGGCTATGAGTCCTGGTTTAATGGGACAGTTGAACCCAAAGGATGACCCTGAATTTGCTGCCTCCTGCTATTTTTGCCATGCGCCGTTATCAGAGCAGGCAGAATATAGAATACAGAAGCCAGAAGTCAGAAGCCAGAATACAGGAGCAGAGGATTTTGATTATATTAAAAATCCGTCCTTTGACAATAAACTGAAGCTTTCAGGGGTTTCTTGCAGCGTGTGCCATTTGAGGGAAGGGAAGGTTTACGGCCCGCCAGCAAGAAAAGAAGTCAGAAGCCAGAAGTCAGAAGTCAGAAGTGAAGGACAAAAACCTCATAACAGTTTTATAGAGAGGGATTTTTTTGAAAAGGCAGAGTTCTGTGCAACGTGTCATCAAATGGATGAGGGATATGAGCTTAACGGCAAGGTTTTGACAAATACATACAGGGAATGGAAAGAGAGTGTATATAGTAAAAGCAATATTACCTGTCAGAGCTGCCACATGCCTGACAGGCAGCATCTCTTCAGAGGCATACATGACCCTGATATGGTAAAAAGAGGAGTCAGCTTTGAGATTGCTAAAAATGAGATTGGAAAAGACAATATAAAAATCAGCCTTGCTATAACTAATAGCGGTGTTGGACATTTCTTTCCAACTTATGCTACCCCCATGATAATAATAAAAGGTTTTTTAATTGATGGCAAAGGAAAGATAATTGAAGATACTGTAAAAGAGTCATATATTGGCAGAAAGATTTCATTGGACCTGACAAAAGAAATTTTTGATACACGTGTCCCGCCAAAGGGTGTTTTTAACTATCAATACGAAAATATTTTGCATAAAGATGCAGAGAGATTTATAATAGAGGTGAAGGTTTACCCTGATATGTTCTATAATGGATTTTATAAGGCTATCTTAAAAGAAGGCAACGCACATAATAAAAAATTAATAAAAGAGGCGATAAAGCTGACTGAGAGGTCTGTTTATACCTTGTATAGAAAAGAGATAAGTTTAAAAGAGAGAAGGGGGTAATCATGATATATCTTTTGACGATAATTTTAAGTATTTTGGTTTCGTCTTTTCCTGTCTTTGCACATCATACAGAGCATGGGGAGCATTTATACGGCAAGTGTGTTGAAAAGGGTATGCTGGGGAAATGCATTAAATCAGACCATGATATAATCCCTGAGGAGACTTATAAGATACTTATATCAGGCAATAAA
>JAHFEP010000273.1 GCA_023248415.1 Nitrospirota bacterium | reverse complement strand
CAATATTTATATAGTATTTTATAAAATCTATAGCCGGCGTGTCAAGCAATATCTTTAATTGGGAAATAAAATAATGTCTGAAAGATCTGAAGCGTCTTATATTGTTCATGATGTAATACCTTTGTTTGCCAGATATGGGTATCCTGCTGCAGGAGACCGTGAGCATGTAAAGGTTAATGATGTTCCTGTCTATCGTGCGAGCGGCGGCAGAAGCGGCTCTACAATGGATATTGTTTACTACCATAGCGGCGAGCCGCTTTTATTGGTTGAGGCAAAAAGAGAAAAACGCTCTCATGAAAAAGCTCGTGAAGAAGCAGAAAATTATCTTAGAAATTTTCCAGTAAAAGACAAAAGATACGCTCCGTCAGGCCGCCAGCCGCGCTATATAGCAACCACTGTAGGAAGGGAAATCAGGTTTTACCACCACCGCTTTGATGTATCTCCAGACGGCTTATTAAAACAAATATCTGAACCGACAAATATACTGACTTTTGATGAACTCCTTGAGCAGTATGGGCTTATTAAAGGCTACAAGCCAAAAGCGCTTGAGCCTGAATCATTTAGAAAGGATTTTCTTCCTGAATTGGTCTCTGTATATAACGTTTCAGAAGATAGAAAAATAACCCCTGATGTTATAAAAAATGTTTCATGGCATATTCTGAACTATCTTGAAAACCAAAAGACATATGTTAACCGTTATCCCTACACAGAACTTGATAAGGAGCTTTTCAGGCAGGAACACGCCAAAGACCTCCATCGGAGATTTGATTTAATAAGTTCCTTGGGGCCAAAGATTGCAGAGCAATTCAGAAGCTTTATTCTTAGGGCTTTTCAAGGCACAGACCTTAATCAATACCTTACAGAGCAGTGCGTTATTGCCTTTATGATAGACTTTGTTGGAGAAATAAAGAATAATTGGAAGGTTATTGATTTTGAATGTGGCAGCGGCGGCTTTCTTGCTGCAACTGCCGCAAAAGACATCCCATTAAAAAATATATCAGGGATTGATATTGATGAACTCCCCTTTATTGTTTCTAAAACATACCTTGCTTTATATTTTAAAAAGGCGGGCAAAAGCGAAATAGAATCAATCCCCATTAAACAGTCTAATGGATTATTTTTCTGGGGAAATGACTGGGATTTGGTTGTCGGCAATCCAGCAGGCAATGCAAAATATGAAAGAGACAATATAGATAAGGTTTTGAGCAATCTCGAAGAAGACCTTAATCAGGATGGCAGAGCAGACAAATTTTCAGAATATAATTTTTCTATTCAGCAGGCAGTAAGGTCATGCAGGATAGGCGGGAAGATATGCCTTGTTCTGCCTGAAGGATTCTTCTCAAACTCACAGGATGAGATTTTAAGAAAATATGTAGCTAAACACTGCAAGATACTTGCTGTAGTAAGCCTGCCGAGGGGTGTGTTTAAGAAAGGCACATCTACAAGAACAGTAAATTCAGGCAGTCAAACTACAACGCAAAAAATGTCAATTCTATATGCTGAGAAAATTCAGGCTGTTGTTGATGGCGAAGGAATTGAAATTGATAATTCAAAACTTGAATATCCTGTTTTTCTTGCAAATGTATCACCGCCAGAGTCAACTGCTGGTGAGATTTACGAGTGGCTTGAGCCAAGGCTTAATATGGTTTTGGAAGAGTGGAAGAAGTGGCGGTCTGAAAGGCATCTGTCAGAATTAGAGGGAAACTTATTAAAGGATGCTTATGAAAGCCAAATGAATACACAAGGGAAAAGAAAGACTTCAAAAAAGGATGATAAACAGATGCAGTTATTATCAGAAGAACCCTTGCCGAGCAAGAGACCCAAAACAGTAAAATCAAAAATTACTATCAGCAAAGCATTAGACGGACTGTTTAAAAAAAGTAAAAGATAAGGCTTAAAGGAGCTTCTATGGACGAAAAAAGCAGGGAATTTCTTTTAGAAGAATATAAGGCTGCATGGGAGATGGTAAGATACCTGAGCCAGCAGCGCGATAAGTGGATGAAGTATTATTTTACCATTGTTGCCGCCGGTTTTTTGTATATTGGCGGTGCTTTAAAACTATCCTATGATAAGGCATTAGAAAAAAATTGTCGTCTTTATGAAGAAACATTTTTTTATGTCTTTGAAAAGATAATTCAAAATAACTCAGTTATTTCTGTCTCAATAATTTTTTTACTGATTTTGCTTTTTATAATTGGCATTGCAGTCTTTGTCACAACCTTATATTGGAGGAAACAGAGTACAGAATATTATAATGCTTTGAATGAAATTAGAAGATTTTTTAAAGAGAGAGATTATAATATATACTACTATATTACATTACGGACTGATGGAAAGAAGGCTTTTGCAAAAGAAGGAGTCGATTTTTATACAAGTATCATGATTGGCATAATTAATAGTATCATATCATTTTTTATTCTTGTATCTATTTTTTTCATATTATCTCTAACTTTATGGGCAAGATTATTAATACTTGCAGCAGTAGCATTCGTACTTTTAGGTGTTTATTTGCATTTTCGTATTTATAAGAAAATATTAACGAAATAAAGCAGTTAATTTTATAAGGCAAAGGTTATATTATGAATGATTGCATTAACTGTAATCAATTAAGTAATGAAAAAAAGATTCTTATTAATAGTATATATTTAGACTTTAAAAAGTCTGTGAATAAAGATTGCGAAAGATGCCTTGAACAGGGTTCAAAAGATCCACAAGAGCTTGCTGATGAAATTAATAATGGAAACAAGGGAATACGTACAAAAGATTACATCCGTGCTGCACTTAAAGAGGAACATTTTAAAAATTGCTCAATTATAGGGGTAGAGGATATTCCTATAAATGAAATTGGGCCAATGAATGGCATGCTCATGGGTGTTGATTTAAGAGAAACAACTGTTGGTGATTTCTTTTGGTTATATAATCGTGTAAAAGGGAAGCAACAAAATTTTAATGAAAACATGATGGTTGAATTTCCCATTATATTGGTTACGCCGCCATGTAGAGCAATAAAAAGAAAATTGGATGATGTAAAATTAAAATATTATGTTGAGGATGGAAATCATCGGCTTTTAAAATGGATTGACTTAGGCAATAAAACAGTCCCGGCATTTGTAATAATTGATCCAGAATATGCTCCAAGAGATACTGATATCATGCCTAATTTTATGCAAAATATAAAGCTGCTATAGGGGTTGTTAATAAAAATTAAACAAATTGGAGCCATAAAAATGGTCTGTGTTATCTGCGGCAAGGAGTTTGAGGAACACGAAAACACTAAAATAATCCGT
>JAHFEP010000109.1 GCA_023248415.1 Nitrospirota bacterium | reverse complement strand
TAGCAAACAAATTTCCTTGACAAAATGCTCTGTTATGTGTTAAAAATAATATTCCTGTTAAGGATGAAGGAGGTATTAAGATGTACGCAGTGTTAGAGACAGGCGGAAAGCAGTATAAGGTTTCTCAGGGGGATGTTATATCAGTTGAAAAGCTGAATGCAAAACCTGGTGAAAAGGTTGAATTAAATAAGGTTTTAATGATTGGCGGAGAGAAGACTGTAATTGGCAATCCTGTTGTGAAATCAGCGAAGGTAATCGGTGAGGTGGTTAAGCAGGATAGGGCGGATAAGGTTATAGTTTTTAAGATGAAGAGGCGCAAGAACTACAGAAGGACAAGGGGGCACAGGCAGTCGTTTACTTCATTAAAGATAACATCAATTGAAGCATAAATAATCCCCCCATCCCCCCTTTAGTATAGGGGGGTAGAGAGGGATTTAATCGGAGGAAAGTAACAATGGCACATAAAAAAGGTGTTGGTTCATCAAGAAATGGAAGGGATAGCAATCCCCAGTATCTTGGCGTCAAGTGCTTTGGCGGCCAGACTGTTAAGGGCGGAAGTATAATTGTAAGGCAGAGGGGGACAAAATTCCATCCAGGCAAGAATGTCGGGAAAGGAAGCGATGACACCCTCTTTGCAAAGGTAGCAGGTATTGTGAGGTTTGAAAGGAATGGAAGAGATAAAGCCTGTGTAAGTGTTTATCCAGCAGAACAGATATAGAGGCGATTCATGAATTGCCATTAATATTAATTCTAAAAAAAAGAGGGCGGTCTAAAATGACCGCCTTTTTATTTTGAGGTGAATCTATTAATTTCGTTGACCAGGTAAAGATATATGTAAAGGCAGGGGATGGCGGAAGGGGGTGCATCAGTTTCCGCAGGGAGAAGTATGTGCCGCACGGAGGGCCGGACGGCGGGGACGGCGGCAGGGGCGGTGATGTTATAATAAGGGCGTCTGTGCAGTTGAATACACTCCTTGACCAAAAATATCAACAGCGGTATATTGTAAAAAGGGGCGGTGATGGAAGAGGTAAAAATCAGTATGGCGCAGTCAGCCCTGATTTAATAATAAATGTGCCTGCAGGAACCATTGTTAAAAACCTTGAGACAAAAGAAATAATTGCAGATTTAACAGAGGACGGCCAGCAGGTAATTGCTGCCAAGGGAGGCAGGGGCGGCAAGGGCAATGCCTTTTTTAAAACAGCAGTAAGGCAGGCGCCAAGATTTGCACAGCCCGGTGAAGAGGGAGAGGAAAAGGAGCTGCTGCTTGAATTAAAGCTTCTTGCTGATGTTGGCATTGTCGGGCTTCCAAATGCTGGCAAGTCAACCTTTATTTCTGTTGTGTCAGAGGCGCGGCCAAAGATTGCAAGCTATCCCTTTACAACCATTGTGCCGCATCTTGGCGTTGTGAAATTAGGAGAGTACAGAAGCTTTGTTATTGCAGATATACCCGGGCTTATTGAAGGCGCGCACAAGGGAAGGGGTCTTGGGTTTCAGTTCTTAAGGCATGTTGAGAGGACATCCATGCTTCTCCATTTAGTGGATATATCCTTTGAAACGCCGAGAGACCCTGTTAAAAATTTTGAGACCATTAATTCAGAATTAGAAAAATATAATCCAGAGCTTATGAAAAAACCGATGGTAGTTGCAGGGAACAAGATTGATGTAATGGAATCAGATGAAAAATTAAAACAGCTTAAGGATTACTGCAAAAAAAAGAAGCTGCCATTTTTCCCTGTTTCAGCAGCAACAAAGAAGGGTGTTGATGAGTTGATAAAATATCTGTCAAAAGAGGTTATGAGGATAAAGCGGAAAAAGACTGAAAAGTAAGAGGTCATTGCGAGGAGCTTTAGCGACGAAGCAATCCCAAAAAAATACGAGATTGCTTCGCTTCGCTCGCAATGACAGCTCAGAGGTTTTCTAATGAATAGAAAAGACATCATTAAAAAGACAAGGCGTATTGTAATCAAGATTGGCAGCGCTGTTCTTGCAGGAGAGGGGTATGATGGCGTAGATGAGTCTGTTTTTTCGCATCTTGCAAAGGATGTTTCATCCATAAAGGACAAGAGGGAGATTGTGATTGTATCATCTGGCGCAATTGCAATAGGGATGAAGAGGCTCGGTCTGAAAGAAAAGGTAAAGAGCATCCCTGAAAAGCAGGCAGTTGCAGCAATAGGCCAGGGGAGCCTTATGGCGCTTTATGAAAAGGTGTTCAGCCCGTTGAAGATAAGGGTTGCGCAGGTGCTTCTTACGCATGATGATTTATCAGACAGGCACAGGTTTTTAAATGCAAAGAATACATTGCAGACCCTTTTAGAATACAATACAATACCTATAATAAATGAGAATGACACTGTTGCTGTTGATGAGATAAAGTTCGGCGATAATGATAATCTTTCTGCATTGGTTACAAACCTTGTTGAGGCAGATTTATTGGTAATATTGACTGACATCAACGGCCTTTATGACAAAGACCCGAAGATAAATAAGGATGCAGAGTTGATTCCTGTTGTTGATGATATAGATAAATTCATCTCAATTGCAGGCGGTACATCAGGTATCTACGGCACTGGCGGTATGCAGACAAAGCTTGATGCAGCAAAAAAGGCAGCGCACTTTGGCGTGCCAACTATTATTGCAAATGGAAGGGGAAAGAGCATATTAAAAAAGATATTTTCCGGTGATGATATTGGAACGCTCTTTCTTCCAATGGAGGAAAGGCTGACAAGCAGAAAGCACTGGCTTGCATTTTCTACAAGACCTGCAGGAAGTCTGATATTAGACGATGGCGCAAAGGCTGCATTATTAAAAAAGGGCAGGAGCCTCCTATCGTCAGGCATAATAGGTGTTGAAGGCAGTTTTGATTCAGGCGATGCTGTAAGCTGTGCCAGTGCAAATGGCAAAGAATTTGCCAGAGGGATTGCGAATTACAGCTCAGAAGAAATAAAGAGGATAAAGGGTTTAAAGACAACTGAAATAGAAAAGGTTCTTGGATATAAATATTTTGATGAGGTGATACACAGGGATAATTTAGTAATTCAGGAGAGAGAGCCATGACTATAAGATCTGCTATCTTAAAGTTAGGACAGGATGCAAAAGAGGCTTCATTAAAACTTGCAAGGCTTAACAGCAATATAAAAAACAGCGCGCTTATTCGGATGGCTGATGAGCTTATTAAGCAGGCAGATGTGTTAAAAGAGGCAAATAAAAAAGACCTTCTGGCTGCAAAGGAAAAGGGATTGAGCCCTGCAATGACAGACAGGCTTACCTTGAGCGATAAGGTGATTAAAGGCATGTCAGACGGTTTGAGAGAGGTTGCAGCGCTCACTGACCCTGTTGGAGAGATATTAAAGATGTGGAGGAGGCCGAACGGCCTTCTTGTTGGAAAGATGCGGATCCCTCTCGGCGTTATCGGCATAATCTACGAATCGCGGCCGAATGTAACAGCAGATGCAGCAGGGCTCTGCCTGAAATCAGGCAATGCAGTAATATTGCGCGGAGGCTCTGAGGCGATTAATTCAAATCTTGCCATCTGCAAGGTTTTAAAAGAGGCAGGCGCAAAGGAGGGTATTCCTGAGGCTGCTATCCAGCTTATACCAACAACTGACAGGGAGGCGGTTCTGGAGATGTTGAAATTAGAGGAGTACATAGACCTGATTATTCCAAGGGGCGGAGAGGGGCTCATACGCTCTGTTGTAGAAAATTCCATGATACCTGTGATAAAGCATTACAAAGGCGTATGCCACATCTTTGTTGACAGGTCAGCAGATTTGAAGATGGCAGAGGATGTCTGCTTTAATGCAAAGGTGCAGAGGCCTGGTGTGTGCAATGCAATGGAGACGCTTCTTGTGCATAAAGCTGTTGCAGAGGAATTTCTGCCGGCAATGGGCAAAAGATTCAGTGATGCAGGTGTTGAGCTGAGGGGCTGCAAGGAAACACAGAAGATCTTGCCTTTTGCAAAGCCTGCGACAGAAGACGACTGGTATGCAGAATACCTTGACCTTATACTTGCTGTAAGGGTGGTTAATACTTTCAATGAGGCAATTAATCATATTACAAAATACGGCTCGCTGCATACAGAATCCATAATCACAAGGGATTATAATAATGCCCAGAGGTTTTTAAGGGAGGTAAACTCGTCTACTGTGCTTATAAATGCCTCAACAAGATTTTCTGACGGTTTTCAGCTTGGCCTTGGCGCAGAGATAGGCATATCAACAACAAAGATACACGCATTCGGCCCAATGGGGCTGGAGGAGCTTACAACAACAAAGTTTATCATCTACGGAGACGGACAAATAAGGACATAATATAATGCGCATAGGCATATTGGGCGGCACATTCAATCCAATTCATAATGGCCATCTAAAAATAGCAGAGGCAGTCCTTGAGAGATTAAATTTAGATAAAATATTATTTGTCCCTGCCAAGCTTCCTCCACATAAAAATGAGAGGGGTATAATAGATGTGCAGCACCGCGTTGAGATGCTGAGGCTTGCAATGGCAGGCAATCCAAAGTTTGAACTTTCTACTCTTGAAATAGAAAGAAAGGGCGTCTCTTATACAATAGATACATTAAGGGAGACAGAAAGGATTTACGGCAAAGGGGCAGAGTTCTTTTTTATAACAGGGGTTGATGCATTCCTTGATATTAAGACGTGGAAAGAGGCAGATACCCTTATCTCTGATTACAACTTTGTTGTAATACCGAGGCCGTCTTTCCATTATAAGGACTTGAAAAAGATTTCCGTGCTTAATCTTCCTGAGAAGGAATTGTCTGACTTAGACAATGGTGCCACTGGTCTTTTAGAATTGCCAATGAAAGGCAAAGGACGCCTTTATCTTTTAAACATACCTGCCGTGGATATTTCGTCAAGGGATATTAGAAATCGTATAATGTCCGGAAAAAAATTTAAATACCTCTTGCCTGAATCAGTGGAATTGTATATAATAAAAAACAGATTATATGGATGCTGACAAAAGACAGAAAATCAATCAGGAGGAAAAAGGACGATAGACTCAAAAAAGAAGGCCATGTTATGCGCCAAGGCAGCTTCTGATAAAAAGGCTGAGGACATAATAATCCTTGATGTAAAAAAAATCAGTTCAATTGCAGACTACTTTATAATCTGCACCGCAGCATCTACCCGGCAAATAAAGGCAGTTTATGAAAATATAGACAAGGCCCTTTCTGCTGCAGGTGAAAACCTGCATCATGTTGAGGGCACGGATAGCAGCCAGTGGGTCCTTGTTGACAGCTATGATGTTGTTATCCATATATTTAATGAAGAGGCGAGGAATTATTATTCCTTAGAGCGGCTCTGGGGCGATGCGCCCCGCGTTCCTCTGCGCAGGGCTGCATTATAAATTAATTTTCACAGGCTGGTTAAACTAACAAATGATCCGTTTTTATTTCCTTATCCTAATCATCATCCTTGTTGTAGGCTATGTATATTTTGACTCTATAAATCCAGGAAGCGTTACCCTGAATTTCTCAAAAGAGTCTTCTTACAATTTAAGGCTCGCAACATTAATACTCCTTTCCCTTTCTACAGGCGCTTTAATAGCCATCGTGCTTGCCTTTATAAAGGATGCAAGGGAAATACTTGTAAACTGGAAGGCAAACAGGCAGCATAAAAAAGAGGTAAAAATACAGGAGCATTACACAAAGGCGGTAAGCTCCCTTCTGTCAAAAAAGAACCAGCAGGCAGTTCCCTATCTGCAGAAGATACTTTTCAGCAACCCGAATCATATAAATTCACTTATTCATCTTGGAGATATATACCGCCTGGAAAAGAATTACGCTGAGGCAGTGCACTACCACCAGAGGGCAAAGAACCTTGATGAGAATAATATAGAGGTCCTCTTTGCGCTTGCAAAGGACTATGAAGAGGCAAAGAAATACGATGAGGCAATAAAGACCCTCAACTCAATACTGCAGATTGACAATACAAATGTCGCTGCACTCCTACAGGCAAGGGAGATATTTCAGAAGATGGGCAGATGGGAAGAGGCTTACGGCATGGCAGTTCAGGTATTAAAGGGGCCGCTGTCAGCAGAAGAAAAAGAGTCAGAGAGAAACAGGCTCCTCGGCCTGAAATATGAACTTGGCAAATCATTAGCTGCATCAAAAAATCTTGATAGGGCAGAAAAGATTTTTAAAAGCATTACAAAGCTTGATAAGAACTTTATTCCTGCATATATCGGGCTCTGCGATATCCTTGTTGAGACAGGCGAGAAAAAGGATGCTATTGAGATGCTGGAAAGGGCTTATGAAACGACAAAGTCTGTAATCATTCTGCATAAACTTGAAGAGGTCTATCTTAACCTTGACCAGCCAGAAGGGATTATCAACTTCTATCAGAATGCCATTAACAGGGACCCGAACAGCCTTGACCTGAAATTTTTTCTTGGCAAATTATACTACCGTCTTGAGATGATTGATGATGCCTATGCAATCCTCTCAGAGATTGATCCGACAGACAAAAACTTCCCTGACCTGCACAAGATTGTCGGGAATATCTATCTGCGTAAAAACAATCCGGAGTCTGCATCTGAGGAATTTAGAAAGGCAATGAACCTATCCAAGCAGGTTATAGTCCCGTATTTCTGCAGTGTATGCGACTACCATTCAAATAGCTGGACAGGCAAGTGCCCAAGGTGCGGCAACTGGAACACATATGTTGTAAATCTGGAAAAGACCTGTTGATAAAATGCCAAAGAAAATCCGACCAGTAGTTCTTGCTATACTTGACGGGTGGGGAATAAATCCAAAAAAGGAAGGCAATGCCATTGCCTTAGCAAATATCCCTGTCTACAACTCCTTATTAAAAAAATATCCACACACAATCCTTGATGCATCAGGCGAGTCTGTCGGCCTGCCTGACGGCCAGATGGGGAACTCAGAGGTTGGCCATCTTAATATCGGCGCTGGCAGAATTGTATATCAGGAATTAACAAGGATAGATCTGTCAATAAAGATTTCGGACTTTTTTGTAAATAATGCGCTCCTTGATGCAATGAGAAAGGCAAAGGAAAAGGTCTCTGTATTGCACCTCCTTGGCCTTGTCTCAGCCGGCGGGGTTCACAGCCACATCAATCACCTCTTTGCGCTTTTAAAGATGGCAAAGGATGAAGGGTTAAAAGATGTCTTCATCCATGCCTTTCTTGACGGCAGGGATACTCCGCCAAAGAGCGGCATCACTTATTTGCATACTCTGGAAAAAAGGTTTAATGAAATTGGAATCGGAAGGATTGCCACAATAAGCGGCAGGTATTATGCAATGGACAGGGACAAGAGATGGGACAGGGTTAAAAAGGCGTATAATGCCATGGTAAATGGAGAGGGCGAGAGGAGCATCTCAAGCATCAAGGCAATAGAGGCGAGTTATGAAAAGGGTGTTACAGATGAATTTGTGCTGCCAACTGTTATTGTAAATGAAAGGGATAAACCCGCTGCCTTAATTCAGGGTAATGATTCTGTAATCTTCTTTAATTTTCGTGCGGACAGGGCAAGGGAGATTACAAGTGCATTAACAGCAAAAGACTTTACAGGATTCAGCCGCAAAGAAAGGACTGAACTGTCCTCTTTTGTAACCATGACAGCCTACAATGATGAATTCAATCTTCCTGTGGCATTTCCTCCTGTAAGGCTTACAAATATCCTTGGCGAGGTTATAAGCAGGGCAGGTTTAAAACAGCTTCGTATTTCAGAGACAGAAAAGTATGCGCATGTAACATATTTCTTTAACGGCGGTGCTGAAAAGGCGTTTGATGGAGAGGATAGGATACTCATACAGTCTCCGAGGGATATTCCGACTTATGATAAAAAGCCTGCGATGAGCGCCTATGAGGTTACTGAGGAGATAGTAAAACAGATAAAATCAAATAAGTATGATTTTATTGTTATAAACTATGCGAATGCTGATATGGTCGGCCACACAGGGATGCTTGATGCAGCAATAAAGGCTGTAGAGACAGTTGATGAGTGTATTGGCAAAGTTCTTAAAGCAGTAGAAGAAAATAATGGCATAGCAATTATTACATCTGACCATGGTGATGCAGACCAGATGATAGATTATGAAACAGGCCAGCCGCATACAGCGCACACAATGAACCCTGTGCCATTTATACTTGTTGATGAGAGCGTATCAGGCATTCGTGAAAAGGGCATATTTGCAGACATAGCGCCAACCATCCTTGAGCTTATGAATATCCCAAAGCCTGTTGATATGACAGGGGTGTCGTTGATTAAGCATTGACAAGTTTTATTATATTGTGATTAATAAAGCAAAAATAAAAAATCAAAATGCAAAATGGCAAATTAAAATTCAAGAAAATAAGAATTTAGCTTTAAATTTTGCATTGTAATTTTAATTTTTGATATTTGACTCTTAAATTTGAATTTTATGATAACCTCCTTTTCAAGAAATCTTCTCAATTTTCTCCTTCCTCCAATTTGTCACATCTGCAAGCTGCCGATAAAGGAATACAACAATCCATATATCTGCCGCATCTGCTGGGATAAGATTAAGCTGATTGATGGGCCTGTATGCCCATGCTGCGGCATGCCTTTCAAATCAGATGTTACATTAATAAAGAGCCCTAATTTTCTCTGCGGAGGCTGCCGGGAAAAGCTGCCCCATTTTACAAAGGCCATTGCTGTTGGTGTTTACGAAGGGACGCTGTCAGAGGCAATACATATACTGAAATATCAGAAGAGACAGGCAATGGTAAAGCATCTCAATGATTTAATGCCAGACTTTCTGCTGCAAAGGTTTGCTCAGAGTGACATTATTATCCCTGTGCCGCTTCACAAAAAGAGGCTGAATGAACGAGGCTTCAATCAATCGCTTTTGATTGCCCATTATATGTCTAAGAGCCTCAACATCCCTCTTTATGTTAACGGTCTTCAAAGGACACGTTGGACAAGGCCGCAGATAGAGTTGACGAGGGAAGAGAGATTAAAGAATGTGCGAGGCGCTTTTGCAGTAAAGGCGGGTTTGAAACCCGCCACTACTATTAAAGGAAAGAATGTCATTCTTGTAG
>JAHFEP010000272.1 GCA_023248415.1 Nitrospirota bacterium | reverse complement strand
AGGGCTGGAAATAACAAGATCATCAGTATCAAAACCTTTTTCATCTCATTGGCCTCCTATTTATATTGATTGGATATTATCTCCTTAATTATGTCAGACATCTTCCAGTTCCCTTTACAATTACTATAATCAGTCTTGCATAAGCGTAACAGTTTAGTTCCTATTTTAACCTGCAGTTGTTTGTGCTTCAACTTGAATCGTTATACAAGGCTGCTTGAGCAGTAGCGGTGTCAGCGGTGAAGAGCGTTTGTAGAAATTCCCTTGTATGGACACCCTGTCTTCTTGCGGTCTGCACCAGGCTGGGCAGGATGCTGTGGGTTTTGAGGCCGCTTTTTGATCTGGTTCCAAAGCATATCTTACGGAAGATCACCAGATGCCTAAGTGACTGCTCGGCATGATTGTTCGTGGGTGGCACCCCATGGCATCGGAGGAAGGTGAAGAGGTGTTTCTGCTCAGGCCCGGCAAGATAAGCCCGCAGGGTCTCGGCAGCTTTGAAGCTAAGCGGCCGTTTACAGATATTTTTAAGGTCGTTGATGAACCGCTTTTCTATATCTGCAGTGTTGCTCCAGGGGATACTGCCTGCGAGCAGTTGCTCTCCTACCTTACAGGCCTGCTGAAAAAGTTTTACGACCCTTGTGCAGAACGATTCCACGTTTTTATCTTGTTCAGCATCCGGCAGGAGGGCATGCTCCTGAGCGATTTCCTTGGCCTTGCGTATGATATGAGCCAGACAGGACTGATAGTCTGTTCTGCCGATACCGTTATAAGCAGCATACCGGTCTCGCACCATGATGCCGTCAAAATCCTTCCCGAAGATGGACGTTGCGACCTTGGCAGAGCGATGCCGGTCAATGTGAAAGAAGGCAATATCCTTATTGCCCGCATACCACGCAAAGTGCCCCACCCCGTCATTTCGCCATGAGGTTTCATCAGCGTGGACAATATCAGATGCCCGTATTTTCTCGCGCAAGTCATCGTAAAGGGGTATCCCTTTGCTGGCTGCTTTACGGTCAAATCCTACGGCAGAGGCGGGAACGAATGAAAGGCCGAACAAATCTTTAAAGATCTCCGCGACCTTTCTGTATGGAATGCCGATACGATAGCGTAAATAGACAGCCGTAGACTTTGCTACCGGCCCGATGGGAGCATGGAGAAGCTCACCTGGTGACTCCTGAACAACCGATATTCTGCATGTAGGACAATAAGCCTCCTCATGCAGATACTGAGTAACCACAGGACGGGGAGTAAGGACTATATCTTCCTGCAAATGCTCCTTGATCCCTTTCAGAGGCACAAGGTTACCCGAGCGGCAATGGGGGCAAACCTTCGGGGCAGGCACATGAACGTTCCTGTCAACATGCTGGGGCTTTGGCCGTGACCATCCCGTATGCCCCACCGGCGCACCACGCTTTCGGGGTTTAGCGCTGAGCTTTATCAAGCCATCCTGGCTGTCCTTCCTCTCCTTCGCATCCCCTGCTCTGCGATTTGCCTTGAACTGCCGGCTATGAAGGGCTTTTATCTTCGCCATAAGCTCCGCATTTTCCCGCTCAAGCTCACGCACGCGTTTTTGAGCCTTGTCCAGCTCCCCATCCAGAATATCTATGATCCTCAGATGTTCATGGTATGTTTCATCCGCACGTCGGTATTCTCCTAACACCCATGTGGTGGACAACCCGTCCAGATAGGGGCAGTTGTGCTGGTAGAGACACTCAAAATCATACGGCGGATAGGGATACCGCGGCATGCCTTATTCATTCTCCAGATTCAGGATTTCCCAGTTCACTTTCGAGAGCTTCTGCATCAACTTCCAGAGCTTCGCGTAGCGTCTGGTCATCTCCAAGGCCACCGGAACAAGCCCTTTTCGGACATACCGGGATACTGTTTTATTAGCTTCCTTCGTCGTCAGGCCATAGCCAGCCATTGCCGGAGACTTGGCCACTGTGCCAATAAGAAAATTGAGGTTTGCCGTAATTTCCGCCTTGAGCAAGTCCTGACGCTTCATGAGAATATCAAGCCGCTTCATAAAAATCACCCCTCCCTTCAACATGACCTATATAAGAGTAAATATACTCTTATATTTATAACAAAAAAACGCCCAGATGTCAAGAAATTTCTTAGACACTGGACCGAATTTGTTGAAAAAGGACTAAACTGTTACTAAATGGGGTCATAATAAATGGGGTCAAACCTACATTATACATTTTAGCTATTCACAATTTCTTTTATCTATACTATCTCCTTGTCCTCTTTCCTGTTTCCTGTTCTCCTCTTCTCAATGTCCCCCATAGCATTAGTCACCGCCTGAGTCATTATACCAAATACCCTCTCAACCTTTACATTCTTCTTCCCGCTTAATGCCTTGCCTATCTTACCACATAAAGAAGATATCATTAATCTTCCATTCTGTAAAGTGTATTTTGTAGGTTTGACCCCATTTCTGCATTTCTGCTTCTTAATTATGGCTTTAAGTAAGGAAACCTTGCAGGAAAAAGTAAATTTAGGCGGTGTGAGAAACATTGATAAGGCAAAAAAACGGATATCTTATTTATATGTTGACTTTCCTTTGATTTTAATTCTGTATATAATGACTATCCTTGCCTTATCATCTATTGTATAAAGAATGCGGTAGTTTCCAACTCTAATTCGGTAGCCTTCTTTGTCTGTTAGCTTTTTACAACCATGTGGTCTTGGATTTTGTGCAAGGAAAAGAATGGTTTTATCAATATTGGCCCTGAAAATAAGAGGAATTTTTGATGCCTCTTTCTCAGCCTTTCGTTCTATAGCAAGTCTGTAACTCAAGGCTTAAGCCAGCCTTGACGAAATTTTTCATAGGTAGTAAATCTTATGGCCTTTTTTTCAGCCTTTAAAAGGTCATTGGCGTCTTCCAGATCCTCAATAAATTCAAGAAGGTTTTCATAATCCTTGAGGTTGATAACTACATCTGTTTTACGGCCCTTTTTATCAATTAGGTATTTTGGTTTAACAATTTCAATTGTCCTTGCCATTTTGAAAGCACCTCCTGTTTGTATTATTATACCAAAACTTTTAAATTATACAAGAGCTTTTAAACCACAAAGGAGGACAACCAATGTATCAGAAAAAAGAATATAACACATTAAGGCTTGTAGCAAATTTTACAAGCGGCATCCCTTTTATTGTAATGGGGCAGCTCGTCTCGGTCTTTTTAGACCAAAAGGAGTTGTTGGAGGAGATATTAGGTGCAGTTAAAAAGGTGTAAATAAATCGCAAGTTCGGTCACTTTTTTATTTTCCATGCCGAAATTTCCTTGTAAAGCT
>JAHFEP010000271.1 GCA_023248415.1 Nitrospirota bacterium | reverse complement strand
GTATCTGGTCAAATGAAATCATTGTCGCCCCTCGCGCAGGGGCGTGGATTGAAACACGATACATCTCTAAAACTCTGCCAACGGCATCCGTCGCCCCTCGCGCAGGGGCGTGGATTGAAACTTATACTGCTCGGTATCTGGTCAAATGAAATCATTGTCGCCCCTCGCGCAGGGGCGTGGATTGAAACACGATACATCTCTAAAACTCTGCCAACGGCATCCGTCGCCCCTCGCGCAGGGGCGTGGATTGAAACATAAGCGTTTCGATCATCATGTCTGGATCTGCCTGGTCGCCCCTCGCGCAGGGGCGTGGATTGTGGATTTCTATTGACAAGATATCTGATATTCCTTACAATTAAGGTAAGGAATTAATTCCTTACGGAGGAACATATGCTGACAGCAAAGATAACATCCAAAGGACAGATAACCATCCCAAAAAAGGTCAGGGAAAGACTTGGGGTTCAGCCTGGAGAAGATCTCCGCTTTGAGGAAAAGAACGGCGTATTCTATATAAAAAAAACCCTGAAAAAATCCCCTTTTGATAAATGGGTTGGAAGGCTCAAGGCAAAGAAGGGTCAAAAAACCGATGAAATAATTAATACCCTGAGGGGGAAATGATAACAGCAGTAGACACCAATATCCTTCTTGACATACTCATCCCGGATAAAGCCCATTTTAATAATTCAAAAATGCTACTTGATGAGCATCTGTTAAAAGGAAGATTAATAATATGCGAAATTGTTTATGCTGAACTATCATCTCAGTTTTTCTCTGAAAAAGAGCTGATGTCCTTTCTTACTGAAACAGGTATTAGACTTATCCCTTCTGATGAAAGGGCATTATATCTTGCGGGAGAGCGATGGAAGGAATATGCGGAAAACAGGAGACATCCTTTACAATGCTGCCACTGTGGAAGACCAATAACTGTTACCTGCCCTAAATGCCATTCACCTATTATGTTCAGACAGCATATCTTGAGTGATTTTGTCATAGGCTCCCATGCCCTTGTGCATGCTGACCTGCTTCTTACCAGAGACAGAGGATTCTACAAAACATATTTTAGCGACTTAAAAATCATCCAGTAGTTTATTCTCTGTGCTTTGGCCTTTTGCCTGCAGCAAGGATTCTTTTCCTGATGCGGGTGCTCTGGGGCGTGGCCTCTACAAGCTCGTCCTCTTTGATAAATTCTAATGCCTGCTCAAGGCCCATGGGTCTCGGAGGCACAAGCCGCATGGCGTCATCAGTACCTGATGCCCTCATATTTGTAAGCTTCTTTTCTTTAACAACATTCACATCAAGGTCATTCTCGCGGGAATTTTCGCCTATTACCATGCCTTCATATACAGGTATGCTCTCCTTAATAAAGAGCTCACCCCTCGGCTGTAAATGAAACAGGGCGTATGTAGTTGTCTTGCCTGTTCTGTCTGAAACCAATGCGCCTGTTGCACGTTTTGTTATTGGCCCGTGCCACGGCTCATAACCGTCAAAGAGGTGGTTTAATAATCCTGTGCCCCTTGTGTCTGTCAGAAATTCAGAGCGGAAGCCTATTAATCCCCTTGAAGGTATGCGAAATTCAAGACGCACCCTGCCATGGCCGTTATTCTGCATCTTTAACATCCTGCCCTTTCTCATGCCGAGCTTCTGCGTAACAACGCCGATAAATTCCTCCGGGCAGTCAATGACAAGCAGTTCCATTGGCTCATGGACTGAGCCATTTATCTGCTTTGTAATGGTCTCTGGCATTGACACTGAAAGCTCATAGCCCTCGCGGCGCATCATCTCAATTAAGATTGCAAGCTGAAGCTCCCCCCTTCCCATTACCTTGAATGAGTCAGTTGTATCCATTGCCTCAACACGGATTGCCACATTATATAAAAGCTCCTTTTCAAGCCTCTCTTTCAGGTTTCTTGATGTAACAAATTTGCCTTCCTTGCCTGCAAACGGCGAAGTGTTTACAGAAAAGACCATAGAAATCGTCGGCTCATCAACTGCAATCCTCGGAAGCGCCTTTGGATTATCTGCATCTGTAATTGTATCCCCTATATTTATCCCCTCAATACCAGCAAGGGCAACAATGTCGCCAACTGCTGCCTTTTCAATATCCACACGTTTTAATCCCCTGAAACCATATAAAGATGTTACCTTTGCCTTTACCACATCTCCCTTTTGATTCACAACACCAATGGCATCACCAATCTTAACAGCGCCTGAGAATATACGGCCAATAGCAAGCCTGCCAACATAATCATTGTAATCAATATTTGCAACAAGGAGCTGAAGCACAGCATTCTCATCCCCTTCCGGCACGGGTATGGTCTTTAATATTGATTCAAAAAGGCACTGCAAATCTTTTGCCTCATCTTCAAGTTTAAGCTTTGCAATCCCCTCCCTTGCATTTGTATAAATAATCGGGAAATCAAGCTGATCTTCCTGCGCATCTAAATCTATAAAAAGGTCATAGACCTCATTTAATACCTCGCTTATGCGGGCATCCGGCCTGTCAATCTTGTTTATTACAAGTATTGGAGAGAGTTCAAGCTCAAGCGCCTTTTTTAAAACAAACCGCGTCTGCGGAAGCGGGCCCTCTGACGCATCAACAAGCAGAAGAACGCCGTCAACCATCTTTAATGTGCGCTCCACCTCTCCGCCAAAATCAGCATGGCCTGGCGTATCCACAATATTTATCTTTACGCCGTTATATTCAACAGCAGTATTCTTTGCCATAATAGTAATGCCGCGCTCACGCTCCAAATCCATGTTATCCATTACCCTTTCCTGAATCTGTTGGTTGTCCCTGAAGATGCTCCCCTGCCTCAGCATGGCATCTACAAGTGTGGTCTTGCCATGGTCAACATGGGCAATGATTGCGATATTTCTGATGTCTTCCCTCTTCATTTATTCTCCTCTATGTTTTACAATAAAAAAGGGCGAACCATAAAAGGACCTGGTTCACCCTTTGTCCTCACATTATTAATATAATAACATATCTTAGCGGGAATTTGCAATGCCTAAAAAACTTCTTAACATATAGCCATATATTTTGTATAATCTGAAGAATTACAATTCTCTTTGTTGCCAACAAAAATAAAAAGGTTATTAATATGAAAATGTGTGCTGTAAAAAATTCTATGCCTTTTTATGCGCTTCTTTTTTTGTTCTCATCTTTGTCAGCGCCTAATCAGCGCCCCTTTCACAGGCTTGTCTTTAGGCTGGATATGGCAGCGCTGGCAGTCTGCAAATGTAAATGATACCCTGCCGTGGCAATGACCGCATGACTTGCCTGTTGCCATATCAGCCA
>JAHFEP010000270.1 GCA_023248415.1 Nitrospirota bacterium | reverse complement strand
GAGGCCTGACTTTCCCGAGCCTCTTTATAATCTGGGTACCGCCTACTATAATAAAGGAATACTTGATAAAGCTATTGAATATTATAAGCTTGCCCTTAAACAAAGGCCAGATCATCCTGAAACCCACTTTAATCTTGCTAATACCCTTTATGATAAGGGTTTAGCTGATAAAGCTGCTGAACATTATAAGATTGCACTTAGATTAAAACCTGATTATCCTTATATCCAAAATAATGTGGGTCTTGCTTATTATAATAGAAAGATGATTGAAAAGGCTATTGAGCACTATCAACTTGCCCTTAGGCTACGGCCAGATTTTCCAGAAGCCCATTATAACCTTGGCCTTGCCTACTATAATAGCGGTTTTATTGAAAAGGCTATTGAGCACTATCAACTTGCCCTGAAACTGCAACCAGATTTTCCCAAAGCTCAGAAAGAACTGGATAGGATTCTAAGGAGAAGGGCAGCAAAAATAAATAATGAAAGGCCCGAATTTCATTGAAATTCGGGCCACTAAAATTTGCGGATTATCTCATTATTCAAATTCAGCTATAACTGCGGTGCTTCCTCCATCGTTGCCAATATTAAGCTCTAATGTTACAGGATTTACAATACCACTTAAATCAACTTCCTTTCCTTCTGCCTTAAATTCAAAGTTATTTCCACCTAAAGGTTGAATAACTACTTCAACATTAACGGCATCAACAACTCCTTCAAACTTAAATCTTTCCTTCTTATCTTGTTTGATTAAGCCAGCGGGTATAGTAATAGCAATGGTTGCAACCTTAAAATTTATGGCTTCGGTCAAGGGATTAATTCCGTCACTTGCAGTATCAAGTGTAAAGGCAGCCTTGACTTCAAATTTATCGTCTTTATAAAGAGGGCCTAATTTAATCTCAACCTTTGCAGTAAAGGTTGTAAACAGATAATGCCTTGCATCACCAATCTTCGCTATAAAGACATCAGCAGATCCCTGATTAAGTCCCTGTATAGGATTGACTGTTGGGAAATCAGGAGATGAAGTCGCCCCGGTAATATAGGCGTTTCCAGATGAATCTGCAGCTATGCTCTGCCCCCCATCACCATGCCAACCGCCTAAATATGTTGAGTATATAAAACTGCTACCAGCAGAATTTATTTTTGTAACAAAGACATCCGCTCCCCCTTTATATATACTTTGAATAGGCGAGGCAGTTGGAAAATCTATTGAGTCAGTAAATCCAGTAACATAGGCATTTCCGTGTATATCCGCTGCAATGCCATAACCCCTGTCTTCACCACTTCCGCCAAGATAAGTAGAAAATATAATACTACCTGATGGATTGATCTTTGTGGCAAAGGCATCGGCATTTCCACCATAGACGCCTTGAATTGGAGAAACGAGCGGGAAGTCATTAGACCAAGTTGTTCCTGTGACATAAGCATTTCCTAAAGAATCTGCAGCAATGTCATTGCCAAAGTAAGAACTACCGTCATCGCCACTACCACCCAAATATGTAGAGTATACAAGGCTGCTACCTGTTGGGTTTATTTTTGTAACAAAGACATCATAACTCCACAATCCGCCCGCATTGTTTCCTTGAACAGGATTGGCAGTTGGAAAGTCAATAGAATTAGTATGTCCTGTGATATAAGCGTTTCCAGCGCTATCTACAGCTATACCATGGCCGTAATCTTCACTGCTTCCCCCAAGAAAGGTAGAGTAAACAATACTGTTACCTAAGGCATTAATCTTTGTAACAAAGGCATCGGTACTACCTGCAGAAGTAGCATAGATGGGTGAAACTACCGGAAAATCAGGAGACCAAGCCTGCCCAGTGAGATAAACATTTTCTGAGCTATCTACAGCAATACCAAATCCAAAGCATCCAAGTAGAAAAGTAGAATAAACAAGACTATTTCCTGATGCGTTAATCTTTGTAAGAAAACCTATATAACCACCGGGTGGGTGAGTGCCATAAATAGGAGAAACTACCGGAAAATCAGTAGACCATGTCTGTCCGGTAACATAGGCATTTCCGAAATTGTCTACAGCTATACTCCAGCTCCAATCATCAAAACCTCCCCCTATATAGGTAGAATAAACAAGATTGGTGCCTGAGGCATCAATCTTTGCAACAAAGGCATCAGTTGTGCCTCCAATTTGTGTTCCGTAACTGGGGGGCACTGTTGGAAAATTTATGGAGTAAGTATATCCTGTAATATAAGCGTTCCCGTGAGTATCCACAGCAATGTCCCAGCCTGATTCTGAGTCGCTTCCACCAAGGTAAGTAGAGTAAACAAGTACAGGGTCTATGACAATAGGATGTTTTTTGTCATAAGAGGCAATATCAAAACCATAGCTAAAATTATTAGATGCGAATTGGAGGGTAGCGGTTGGTTTTAGTATTTTGAACTCACCATTTACTAATGTTCTTTTTCCATCTATTTCTTGATAGATATACGGTTTTTTCTGAATAATCTTACCTTCTTTAAGAACTATTTCTAAATCTCCATCTTTTGTAACCTGTAATGCCTTTATTCCTTCATAAGAAAATCTGACTTTAGAAAGGTCTGCGCCTGGTTTAATAATGATGTCATATTCTAATTGTTGGTTATTTCCATAGAATTTTATATCTATGCCTTTATAAATTTCTTTATAGACTACAGCCGTATAAATTGGGATATCGGTCTTCCACTGTTTTGGGTCCTTACCAATAAATGAGTTGATTTTACCTTTATATAATCCCTCAGCAATAATCTTAGAATTCTTATTAGCATCAAGAGGAATGAGCTTTATAAACTCAGCCTGTGGCTTATCAGCTTGGGATTGAGAATTTAAGATATCAACACTAAAAGGAGTTTCGTCTTTGGCTTTATGACCTTTAAATAATGCCATGTATACTCCTTCAGATGTAAAAAAGGTGGTATGGCTACCTCCTTTCTCATAAAATTTTACCTTCTCATTCATCTGTCCATTGTTTTGGATAAAATAAAGTGGCGCTTTGCCATAAACCTCTTGAATCTTTGTTTTAGGGGGTTTGGCTACACTATCATTTTTACTTTTCTGTAAAATAGATACAATAGCATCTGATTTTTCAATAACTACTTTATCATCCTTCATACCTCCAAAGGCTAAAAAGGGGTAAAAGAACATGAAACTGGTTATTAAAGAAATAACGATTAATCTTGACATATTGATAATCTCCTTTTTTATATTTAAAACCACTGTTTTCTTAAAAACTTTATACCATATAATTAGACTATTATCAATTTATTTTTTGGTGGAACTTTTCGTAAAACTTTTTTGCAAAAAATAAA
>JAHFEP010000269.1 GCA_023248415.1 Nitrospirota bacterium | reverse complement strand
GTGGAATGTCAAGGGAATATGTACAAATTATATCACAGATAATATCTGCATAAAAGGACAAAATGCCAGGATGTGTATTGTCGGACATAAAATCTTTATTTGTGGCACCTTGTGCAGTTATCAATTGGAAATGCAACCTTTCCATGACATACAGCACAGAACCCTCCTGAGAATATTCCCTCCATTGTCATTTTGCTCTGACCTGCCTTCATAAGAAATATATCAATGTGGCAGTTGTTGCAGTCGAGCCATAGGGTGTGCGCATAGTGCGGAAATGTTGCATCTGGCATGTTTTTGCCTTTATAGAGCAGGTTTAATCTGAAGGGCGTTCCTGTTTTGGCTTTTGGGTCAAGGGTATCTTTTGGACTAATCTGCCCACTTACAAGCGCTGAAACCCAATCTATATTTCCCATATTATCTTTTGGAAATTCTTTTATTGTCTTAGTGTCAGCCTCCCTTGTTGAGTGACATCTTGGGCACGCATCAAAGTTTACCTGCCATGCAATTGTGCCGTCATGGCATTTACCGCAGAACTCGCCCTTCATTATCTTGTCCATTGTAATATCATTTTCACCCTTTTTCATTTTAAAGATTGCAGGATGGCAGACCTTGCATTTGAATCTTATTCTGTGAAACCAGTGTGGAAATTTTGGAGGAGGAAGCTTCCCTCCGCCTTTAAAATATCTATCTAATACAATATCACCCATAATGCTGTAAGATGCAGCAGAGAGGGTCAGAAGTATGCTTGATGATATTAAAATAATAAGAAAGGCCTTGATTTTCATATCTGCTTATTTCATAATAAAATACATTTCTTTTATTATTGCAAAATAGCGCTGTAATAGTCAAGAAAAAGGGTGTTTAAATTTCAGAAGTAGGGGCTTAATATATTAAGCCCCTACAAATTTTATTGATTTATGCAATACAGAAAAATAACGAGAAGATTTTTCATAAAGACCGCAGGTTCATTAAGTCTTCTTTTTAGCACATATAAAATAACAGAGGCTGGTGAGCGCATTGAATGTGTGTCTGCATCAAGCCACAGCAAGGAGACCATGCTTGCAGTTGCTGATGTTATTGTTCCGGGCATGAAAAACTCGCCTGATAAATCACTGGGCGCAGCAGATGCTTGTGCGCTTGATATAATATACGACCCATTTTTTGGTTTAGAAAAATACATTGCCTTTCTTGTGGTTAGCATTGACTGGTCAAGCCTCTGGAGATTCGGCCGCCTTTATAAAAATATTGATTTTGAAAAACGGACATCTATACTTCAATTAAAGGAAGAAAAAAGCTGGTTTTTGAAAGAGGGTTTTAAAGGGATTATTATCTTAACAAAGCTTGCCTTTTATGGGGGATATAAAAATAACATCGGCATGGAGTATATTGGTTTTCCCGGCGCAAATCCGGGCTACCATGATTTTTCACATGGGAAGGTTTTTGCAAAAGAGAGAACGATAGATGGGAATCTTAGATAATCTCCCACAATCCCTCTGTATCCCCCCTTACTAAGGGGGGAATTAAGGGGGGGGTAAAGGATGGTTAACTAAAATGGTGTATGTGAATATATGTTAGAGTTTTTTGATGTGTGTATAATTGGCTCTGGTTTTGGCGGCGCTGTATGCGGGGCAAAGCTTAGTGGCGCTGGAAAGACAACTTTAATCCTTGAGCATGGCAGGCGCTGGGATAAGAACACATTTCAGCAGACTCAGGATATAAAATATCTAAAAGAACTTTACGAGGAATTTGAAGGCGAGAATATTAAAATCTCTACTGGCAGGTGTGTTGGCGGCGGTTCTCTTTTATACAGCGGCACCTCACTCCGTGCACCCTCTTCTGTATTTGAACAAAAGGATAAACAAGGAAAGAGATTATGGCCTTTTGTTTATAACAGGAAGGCATTAAATCCATATTATGAAAAGGTTGAAAAAAAACTTAATGTAAAACAGCTTCTATGGTCAGAGGCGCCAAAGAGGGATGGCATCTTTGCTAAGGCATGTGATAAAGCAGGCTATACATGCGACAGGCTGCGCACCGCAATTGTTAATTGTAGAAACTGTGGTTTTTGCCATACTGGATGCAAGTTTGACAGAAAACAGAGCCTGATTTTAAACTATATTCCGGAAGCGGAAAAAAACGGCGCAAGAATTAAAGAAGAGTGCAAGGCGCTTTCAGTTAAAAGAAACGGAAAAGGTTATATTGTAGTTTACAAAGACCTAAAAAGCGGTTTGTTAAACGAGGTATCGTGCAAAACTGTAATAGTTTCTGCAGGCGCAGTCCAGTCCCCTGCCTTAATGCTCAGGTCTAAGAAATTTCTTGATAATATCAGCGACCATGTTGGAAAGAATCTATCTGCAAACGGGGATATGTTTTTGGCAGCATATTTGCCAAATGAAGATTGCGAGGTTTTTAAGGGCAAGGCTCAGGGCTGCGTTACTTATGCGTTTTGGGAAGAGGGTTTTGTATTACAGGGCATGGGAACCCTTCCTATCAGCGCTACAGTAATAAACAGGGTAAGATTCAAAGATGCCAAAAGACCCTGTTATTGGGGTATTGAGATGAAGCGGGTTATGAAGGAATATGGAAAACATCTCTTAGGCATTGCTGTTATCGGTCTTGACGGGAGCGATGGCATGGTCTTTCTTGATGAGAGTGATAATGTTAAACTGAACTGGTCAATGAGCAAAAAAAGCAAAAGGGTTTTTGACATGGCAATATCAAGAACAAAGGAGATAGTGGAATCGCTTGGCGGTGAGCTGCTTATCACTGAGCCTTATCAGGAGAAGGGAGGGATTATAACAGTCCATCCCCTCGGCACATGCAGGATGGCAGAGGATAGTATAAACGGTGTTGTTGATGCAAACTGTCAGGTTTTTGACAATCCAAATTTATATATTGTTGACGGCAGTGTTATACCTTCACCGCTTGGCGTGAACCCCTCCCTTACAATAGCCGCAGTGGCAGAGAAGGTATCGGATCATATTGTCCAGAAGTTTCCGGTGTAGGAGAGTTATTGTCTTAGTCATTAAAAAAGATTAAAATGTGGTATAAAAGGGCAGTTTAAATGCTGTGCTTCCAAAAATAGTCAATGATTACGGCAAGGGGAAAAAAGATGGACAGGGAAATCATCCGAAGCAACTGTGATTAAATGCAGGCAATATGAAAAGGGCTGTACTAAAAGGGATTGCATATTTTTTATATTGCAGCAAGCAGGATAAAAAGAGGTGTGGGCGATGGAAACTGATATTTCAAAACTTGATTACATGCTCTATCTCCTATTAAATTGTGGAAATCGTATTGAAACATAATG
>JAHFEP010000108.1 GCA_023248415.1 Nitrospirota bacterium | reverse complement strand
GGATAGCCAATTGGAAAAATACCGACAACCCGTATATTAGACGGGATATTGAGTAGACTCCTAATCTTTTCCTCGTCAAATACCCCTACAAAAACAGTGCCGAGTCCGAGGCTATGGGCTGCAAGCATCAGGTTCTGCGATGCAATTCCAATATCTGTCAGGTAATAATTCTGATTCCAGAGCGTGCCAGACTGTGCAGGGTCAGCACACGCAACAATAGCAACAGGCGCCTCTGCAATGCCTTTTCTTGAAGGATTGGACTTGTAGCCCAATGGCGCAAAAAAGGACTCAACATAGGACAACTCGCTGAGCTTTTCCCTGCTCTTTTTGTCCTTAACAACAATAAATCTCCAGCATTGGAGATTTGCCCAAGACGGAGACTGCTGAACTGCCTCAAGTATTTTCTTTAGTTTTGCCTCTTCCACTGGTTTGTCAGCGAACCTTCTTACACTTCTCCTTGTTTTAATAGCTTCTAAGAGTTCCATAAGCGCCTCCTGTTTCCTTTTATTAATAAATCTTGACACACAATATCAGGTTACAGTATACTTTGTCAAGTAGTTACATTTTAGTTATACAGTTTCAAAAAGTATACTATTGGAGGTTTATTATGAAGCATGGATGTTGCCCTGTTGAAAAGGCAATAAAGATTATCGGTGGAAAATGGACAATACTGATATTGAGAGACCTTTTTACAGGCACAAAGAGGTTTGGCGAATTAAGGAAGTCTCTCATCGGCGTCAGTCCAAAGACTTTATCAGGCAGGTTGAGATATCTGGAGAAAGAGGGTATAGTTGCAAGAAAGGTATTTCCAGAGGTTCCGCCTCGTGTAGAATACGCCCTGACTAAAAGGGGAAAGAGCCTTGGTGCAATTATTGAAAGTATGAGGAGATGGGGAGAAAAGAACGATAAGAAGTAATGAAAAAGGATTGCAGCCTGCTTGCAATTCCGCTATACTTAGTTATGAGCAAGGAACTAATCTTGCTGGAATGCTTCAGGCTATCAAATACAGGTATATGTTAGAGGTCACGCATAAGCGGTCCGCCGGGGATAGTAGGGCTCTCCTTGTGGCATATCAAATATCGCCAGCAGTGAAAGAAGCCTGCGAAACCTACAGTGTTGAAGCGGTTGAAGTTGCAAAGGAACTCGTCAGGAAATGGGCCGAGGACGGAAAAATTAAAAAAGCCTAACAACTGCGTCCAGTGGCTCGGCCATAAAACGGGCATCCCGCTGACGCAGGCATTATAGGATAATAGATTATAGTCAGGCTTGCCTATTGCCTTTTTTGCCTGCTTTTATCTCTTTAATTATTTCTTCAATCGTAATATCTTTAAATAACTCTTTTCGCTCTTTAGTATAGTCCCCTTGACCTGTTTCATAAAGAAGAATAAACTTGGTGGCTCCTGCATACCCCAGCTCCTTTACCAATGCCAACCATCCCTTAGTCTTGATTTCTGGCAGAGTCGTTCCCATCTTATTTTACCTCCAATCCAATAAATTCTATTAAACCTATAATTTTTGTTTTTATCAAATCTCTATTTTTCTTATAAAGACTGATTATGCCATCGTCACAGGTAATAAAATAATCGGCCTTTGACTTTTCAGCTAATACAATGTGCAGGGCATCAATATCAGAAAAACCGAGTCCTTTAAGAGATTTTACCCTTTCAATATCTGAACCATCAGATACTACAAATTCTTTAGCTAATTGAAAATATGAGGCTACCCGAATTTTTCTCTGTTCATCTAAGCTCTTATTATTTTCGTATACCGATGCTTCTGAAATAACAACTGTATAAAAGCCTTTTTCTATATTTTCCAAAATATAGATAAAAGCGTTTGTCTCTAAAGCTATTCTTTCCTGTCCTTGATAATCAAATGGCCTATTATAAATACAATTATCAAGATAAATCTTCATAATTATTATTAGTTTACCATATAGTTAACGATATGAAAAGAAGAAAAGCTGTGTGTATCCAATACACAAGGCAAGTGGGTTGTGTCTTGAAGTATAAGTTTTTGGGCGCTTAGGATATTCTATGCTATAAATCTGTTTCCAAGGGTGGAAGTTCCTTTATTCCCCCTCTAACTCCTTCTTGTATGTTATAATTGGCGTAAACATGACAAACCGTCCTGACCGTGAGTGAGGAAGGCCATTGGAGAGGGAAAAGTCAGGGGAAGAGGATTTTTAATATGACAAAAAAAGCGCAAGCTGCTGTTAAAGAAGAGGTCATCTTTAAGGTAAGCGGCCTGACAAAGGTCTATGAAATGGGAGAGGTGAAGGTGCATGCCCTGCGCGGCATTGACCTTGAGTTCTACGCAGGTGAGATGGTTGTGCTTCTCGGCCCATCAGGAAGCGGAAAGTCAACGCTTCTTAACATCCTCGGTGGGCTTGATACTGCTACAGATGGAAAGGTGGTCTACCGCAGCAAAGAGCTTACAAGGGCAACAGAAAAGGAGCTTACAGAATACCGCAGGTTTCATGTAGGTTTTGTGTTCCAGTTTTACAATCTTATCCCAAGCCTTACTGCCTTAGAAAATGTTGCTATTGTTACAGAGGTGGCAAAGAGGCCGATGAAGCCTGAAGATGCGCTTACCATTGTGGGGCTGAGCGAAAGGCTTGAGCATTTTCCAACGCAGCTTTCTGGCGGAGAGCAGCAGCGTGTTGCCATTGCGCGCGCTATTTCAAAAAATCCAGAGGTCCTTTTATGCGATGAGCCGACTGGCGCGCTTGATTCTGCAACAGGTATTGTTGTGCTTGAGGCGCTTGAACGCGTCAACCGCGAGCTTGGCACAACCACAGTTATAATTACACACAATGTTGATATCGCAGGCATGGCAGACCGAGTTATACATCTTAGCAGCGGTCTTATCTCGGAGATTGCAAGGAATGCAATAAAAAAATCACCAAAGGAGCTTCACTGGTAATAATTATGAAGGCGCTTGACAGAAAACTTCTGCGAGACCTTTGGAGGATGAAGGGACAGGTCTTTGCCATTGCGCTTGTTATTGTAAGCGGCATCTCAACCTTTGTAATGCTTATAAGCATCATGGACTCACTGACCCTTACAAGGGATATATTTTATCAGGATTATAGATTTGCAGAGGCCTTTGTGTCATTAAAGCGCGCGCCTGAGGGTCTGAAATCCCGCATCAGCGAGATACAGGGTGTGGAGCAGGTTGAGACTCGTGTTGTTGGTGACGTGAAGCTTGAGATAAAGGGTTTTCCTGAGCCTGTAACAGCAAGGCTGATTTCCATTCCAGATACAGGCAAGCCGCTTATGAACAGGCTTTATATAAGAAAGGGGAGGCTTGTTGATGCGCGTAAAGAAAATGAGGTTGTTGTGAGTGAGGCTTTTGCAGAGGCGCACGGTTTTTCTCTTGGAGACAGTTTTGGCGCTATTATCAATGGCAGATGGAAGAGCCTTGTAATTGTTGGACTCGGGCTTTCACCGGAGTTTGTCCTGCAGGTAAGGCCGGGAGCGCTGGTTCCGGACTATAAGAGATATGCAATACTCTGGATGAGCAGGGAAGCTCTCAGCACTGCCTATAACATGAAGGGCGCATTCAATGATGTTCTGCTAAAACTTTCAAAAGGAGCGAACCTGAATGATGTAATTATCCAGCTTGACAATCTCCTTGGCCAGTATGGCGGACTTGGGGCATATGCCAGAAAGGACCAAACTTCCAACCGTTTTCTGAGCGAAGAGTTCAAACAGCTCCAGAGGAGCGCTGAGATATTTCCCACAATCTTTATTGCTGTTGCCGCCTTTCTCCTGAATGTAGCCATAAGCAGGACTATAAGCACTCAGCGCGACCAGATAGCAACGTTAAAGGCATTTGGCTACAGCAATTATGCTGTTGGGATTCATTATATAAAGATGGTGATGCTTATTATCATTATAGGCGCTGCAGGCGGCGTTGCAGTCGGTGTATGGTTTGGCAAGGGCCTTGGCAGGATATATATGGAGTTCTACCGCTTTCCTTATCTAATGTATGAGTTAAAACCTGCTGTTGTTATTACTGCTTCTTTTATTACTATTGCATCTGGATTAGCAGGCACTATCCACTCTGTATGGAAGGCTGCTGTTATTCCTCCTGCAGAGGCAATGCAGCCTGAGCCTCCTGCAGTTTACCGAAAGACAACCTTAGAACATCTCAGGCTCTGGCATCTGCTCAGCCAGCCTACGAAGATAATAATACGCAATATTGAGCGAAGGCCTGTAAGGTCTATCCTTTCAATTACAGGCATTGCCCTCTCCTGTGGTATAATGATTGCAGCCACATTCTCAAAGGATGCAGTTGATTTTATGGTGGATGTGCAGTTTAAACTTTCGCAGAAAGAGGATATGACTGTAACCTTTATTGAACCAACCTCAAGAAAGGCCATTTACGAATTAAGGGGATTGAAGGGTGTTGAACATGCAGAGGTATTCAGGTCTGTCCCTGTCCGGCTGAGATTCGGCCACCGCGCCTTTCGCACTGTTATACAGGGCATTGAACCTGACAACCATCTCCACTTTCTCCTTGATACAAAGCTTAAGCCCATTGTCCTGCCGCCAAGCGGCATTGTGCTTACAGATTATCTCGGCGACATACTCGGCATTAGGATAGGAGACATGCTGACAGTTGAGATACTTGAGGGAAACAGGCCTGTGCGCCAGGTGCCTGTAGTCGGGCTTGTCCAGCAGTATATTGGCACAATAGGCTATATGGATATGACTGCATTAAACCGTTTTATGAGGGAAGGCGATGCCATTTCCGGCGCCTATTTATCTGTTGATGACATCTACCGGCATGATATATACAATGAACTTATTAATATGCCGCGGGTTGCAGGCGCTGTTGTGAGAAAGGATGATATTAAAAATTTCTATGAGACACAGGCAGAGGCGCTTCTCTTTTTTACATTTATAGCTACCATACTTGCAGGAACCATTGCCTTTGGCGTTGTTTATAACAGCGCAAGAATTGCACTCTCTGAGCGGGGCAGGGAGCTTGCGAGTCTCAGGGTTCTCGGCTACACCCGCGCAGAGATATCATATATATTTTTAGGAGAGTTCGGGCTTCTTACGCTCTTTGCTATCCCATTTGGATTTATACTTGGTTACGGTCTTTGCACTTATATAGCAAAGGCCATAAGCTCTGAGCTTTTCAGAGTGCCTGCTGTGGTAGAGGCTGCCACATATTCGCTTGCAGCAACAGTGGTGATTACATCAGCATGTTTGTCAGGATTGATTGTGCGGCACAGGCTTGACCATTTAGACCTTGTTGCTGTATTAAAGGCGAGGGAGTAAGGATATGAAGACCTACAGATGGATTATTATAATAGCTGTTGCAGTTGCTGTTATTCTATTAATTGCCTATGGATTTATGCCAAAGCCTGTGCCTGCTGATATTGCAAAGGCATCGCGAGGGCACATGAGTGTTACTGTAGATGAAGAGGGAAAGACAAGGGTAAAAGAGAGATATGTAATATCCGCGCCTGTTTCAGGATTCATGCGCCGTATCAGGCTTGAGGCAGGCGACCCTGTAAAAAAGGGACAGATAGTGGCTGAGCTTGAACCATTAAGGTCAAGCGTATTAGACCCAAGGAGCCGCGCAGAGGCCGAGGCTGCTGTCTTGGCATCAGATGCAGCGCTAAAGGCAGCAGAAGAGAACAGCCAGAGGGCTGCTGCAGAGGCAGAATATGCAAAGGCAAATCTTGTGAGGATAAAGAAGCTTTTTGAGCAGGGATATGTTTCAAAGGATGAAATGGAGCATGCAGAGACAGAGGCAAAGCGCGCTGAGGCAGGCCGACTTTCTGCTGAGGCTGCTGTAAAGGTTGCGCGTTTTGAGCTGGATAAGGCGCGCAGCGTGCTTCAGTATCCTGCAGATGAAGGCGGTGCAAAACATGGCCGCGCAGTTGCATTGCGCAGCCCTGTAAATGGCAGGATACTAAAGCTCTACCGCGAGAGTGAGGGGGTGGTAAATTCAGGCGAGGCATTGATAGATATAGGCGACCCTGACAAGATAGAGGCGAGGGTAGAGGTTCTTTCTGCAGATGCAGTTAAGATTAAATTAGGCGCTCCTGTTCTTTTTAAACGTTGGGGAGGCGAGCCTGTTCTTTCAGGGATGGTGAGGATAATAGAGCCAGCAGGTTTTACAAAGCTCTCAAGCCTTGGTGTAGAGGAGCAGCGTGTGGTTGTCTTAGCAGATATTACTTCAACGACTGACGGCAAAAAGGGTCTCGGCGACGGATACAGGGTAGAGGCGAGTTTTATCATCTGGGAGGGAAAGGATATTTTGCAGATTCCTGCAAGCGCACTCTTTCGCAAGGAAGAGACATGGGCTGCTTTTGTTGTAAAAAATAAAAGGGCGTATCATCGGCAGGTAGAGATTGGCCACAGAAATGGTCTTACAGCGGAAATACTCTCCGGTCTTTCAGAAGGCGAGGAGGTTATTACACATCCGGATGATTCAATTAAGGAGGGAACGCGAGTTCGCATGAGGAGTTAATCATGCGCTGACTAAAAAAAATAGCTTATGCAAAAACATTCTATGTGCTGGGATAAAATTGATTAAGCATCAATATCTATTGAATTAACTGGTGAGTAAAAACCATGTATAATCATACGATGCAATATTTCATTTGCTTTATCACGGTCAATAATCCTTTTCCTCACAGCCTTTATTAGAATACCCACAGTTCCGGTCAATCTTACACCAAAAAGGACAGCCTCTTTTCTTGCTGCTTTGTCATCACAGGCAAAAACAAAGCTCCTTGCCTTTGCCACTGCAATGCTTGAGGCCTCGCCAAAGCCGAGAGAAACTGAAAGTCCTTCAAAAAAAGTCTTTTCCTCCACAGTTTTCAAAGTCACCTCTTTAAGCCATCCATTTTTAATTGCCTCTTTTATCTTTGAAAGTTCTTTGTAACCTTTAAGGATTCCTTTAATGTTTTCTGCCATAACAAAATCTGTGATAAAGGAGCGGTTTGCATAAAGTCTTTTAATAATATTTAAGGAGTCTGATAAGGCAAAGTTGCTTAATACGCAATTGTCAAAAATAATCTCAGGCATTTACAACATCCTCAGCAATCTCTTCTATATCCTGTGTCTGAAGTGATATACCTTCCTCTTTCAAATACAGCCTTAAGCTTACTATATCAATCCCTAAAATCTCTGAAAGCTTGCCAATGCTGATAAAACCTTCTTTATATGCCTCCATTGCTGCCAGCCTTCTGTGCTCTATTCTATTCTTCTTTTTGTAAGCTGTGTCCAACGCCTCCCTGACAAGCTCTCCAAGAGTCCTGCCTTCCCTTTTTGCATAAACCTTTAACACTTTATGCTGGTCATCTGTAAGCATAATATTTGTCCTTTTCATTTTTACCCCCTGGTATAATGTTCATTATACCTGATTACACAGATTTAAGAACATGATTACACAGATTAAAAACTAATAAAGGGTCTTAATTCTTAATAATCTGTGTAATCTGCTTTTGTAATCGGTGTAATCAGGCATCCTTATAGGATGTCTTTACATATGTGTATTATTATGTGTATAATATAACGTTATTTTTATGAATATTCAATCTTTATTCCGTGTCTTTTTTATTTTGGAGGTGTGCTGTGAAGTGGGATGCAGAAAAATATGATGCGACAAAAGCCCCGCAGATTGATGCTGGAAAAGAGCTTATTACTATGGCAAAAGTCCGTGATACTGATTCAATACTTGATATTGGCTGTGGCACAGGGAAGCTTACTGTGGAACTTGCAGGTCTGGCAACAAAGGGAACAATAATTGGTATTGACCCATCTGAGGAAATGCTTGAGAAGGCAAGGACAGTATCCGAGAAGGTTAAAAATATCTCTCTTATTCAGATTCCAGTTCAATCGATTAACTTTACTGAAAGGTTTGACCTTGCATTTTCAAACTCGGCGCTTCAATGGGTAAAGGAACAGCAACAGGTGATGGAGTTAATTTATCGTTCATTGAAACACGGAGGCAGAATCGCATTCCAACTTCCAGCAGACAATTTTTGCAAGGAATTTTTTAATTACACTAAGAATTCTATAGATGCTCTACATTATGGAAAATTCTTTACAGACTGGAAATCACCGTGGTATTTTCCAACAGATGAAGAATACAAGGACAAGCTGAAAGTCGCTGGGTTTAAAAATATCAATGTCTTTTATAAAGATTACAGGCTTGTTTTTGAAAGCATAAATGAGGTTCTTGACTGGTGGACTTCGGCTGGGCTAAGGCCGTACCTATCTGTATTGCCAGAAAAAGAGCAGGAGTGCTTTAAGAATGCTTTTGCGATAAGTTTTGAAAGCAACAGGACAGATAAGGGTATTGAGTTTGATTTCAGAAGGCTCTTTGCCTTTGCAGAGAAAAGATAAAAGGAGAAAAACCATGCGTCGCTATAAGAAGGAAATAAAGGATAAGGCTGTTATTGTTGATGTCCTTAACAGGTGCCATGTAGGCTGCATGGGGACGACTGGAAAGGACGGCTATCCGATGGTGAAGCCCCTCAATTTTGCTTATAATCCTCCCTCACCCCCCTTTACTAAAGGGGGGCAGGGGGGATTATCACTCGGAATGATCTATTTTCACACAGCAAAAGAAGGGGAGAAGATAGAGGACATTAAAAGAGACAACAGGGTCTGCTTTGAGGTGGATTTGCCAATAGCCTATCTTAAAAGCAATGTAAATCCCTGCAAAGCAGAATATTTTTTCAGAAGTGTAATCATAAAAGGCAGGGCTTATATTGTTGAAGACAGGGATGAAAAAAACCTTGCCCTGAAATGCCTAATGGAAAAGTATCAGCCCGAAGGAGGGTATGGAGATTTTCTTGAAGAGAAATTGCAGATAACAGGCATTGTCAGGATTGATATTGAGGAGATGGTCGGCAAGGAAGACCTCGGCAAAGACAAACAGAAAGATGCTGTGTTAAAGGCATTGGAGGATAAAGTGCAATTGCCGATAGTCCTTGAATATGAATTATGAAAGGGTATGACCGTTTAGACATAGACCGCATTGCCTTCTTTGGCAGAACATATGCTGAATATATAAGCATGCTTGACCTTGATGAAAGGCTATTAAGGCACGGGGCGATATTGGACTGTCCAGCGGGCGCTTCCTCATTTGCAGCAGAGGCGCATCAATTAGGCCTTGATGTTACTGC